>DATFJM010000062.1:0-5638 GCA_035269225.1 Candidatus Nanoarchaeia archaeon | reverse complement strand
AGACATTGCTTTATTAATTTATGGAAGTCCGCTTGTAGCTACAACACACATGTCACTAATAAAAGATGCTGTTGATTTTAATGTTAGTTATAAGGTAATAAACTCTTCTTCAATTTTTGATGCAATTGCAGAGTCTGGATTACAATTATATAAATTTGGAAAAATAACTTCAATGCCTCAATGGGATGAAGAAAAAAACTACACTCCTGATAGTTTTGTTGAGATAATATTAGAAAATAAGAAAATTAATTCTCATAGTTTGATTCTATGTGATATTGGTTTAGGGTTTAAAGAAGCTTTAGAACAATTAAAAAAATCTTCTGAAAACAAGAGTGTTGAACTTAATGAAAAATTAGTTGTTTGTGAAGCTCTTGGAACAAAAGATCAGAAATTTTATTATGGAGGATTGAATGATTTGATTGAATTAAATGATAAAAACGAAATAAAAAATCCTTTTTGTTTGATTATTCCAGGAGAATTACAAAAAATGGAAAAGGAAATAATAGATTCTTTTTCTGTTTAATAAATTTTTTTAAAATGAATAAAGAAAAATTTCAGGGTAAGAAAATGTATGATATTTTATTTGAAAAATCTATGAAATATCCAAAAGATTCCAAACTTTCTGAAATTTCTTATAATATTTTTAATAATTATCTTAGTTGTTGGAGTAGTGCGAAAGATTCAGAGTTTAGGAATAAAAACAATCTTTATTTAGCAGATAGTTGTGAAAATCAAGATGAAGTTGCAAAAAAACTTTCAAATTTAGAAAAATTCTACAATAGAAAGTTTTCCAATAAATTGAAAACTAATAATAAAAGGAAAAAAGATAAAAGATTATTGAAAAAATATGTTGGATTAAAAATATTAGAAATGAGAGACAGAGTAATGAAAAAAGAGACATATTATTATTTATTAAAAACTCCTGAAAAAAATATTTTAGAGAAAATCTTTGGATAATTATTTTTCATATAAATAAACTGTTCCTTCTTGTTTTTTGGGTTTTAGATTAGGGAATCTCCACCAGTTAGAGATAATTTTTGAATCTTTTTTTACTTCATTATTAACTTTTTTCTCAAGACGAGACATTATTGTTTTGTATTGGAAAAACAATATTTTGTTATATTTGCTTAAATCCTCTTTCCAAAAACTCTTCCAGTGTATGAAAATTTTTTCTCTCAAGGGTGAGGGTAATTTTTTTATTTTTATTTTTGTTTTCAAAACAAGAAAAGGGTTTATCTCAAATCCATGAATCTCTTTTATTCTAGGATATTTTTTTATTATTTCAAAAATAATTTTTCCATTTCCAGAACCCAATTCTGCAATTCTGTCTTCTTTTTTTATAGAGGCAAATTTTATCATTGTTTTCATTGTTTTGTTTTTTGTTGCTTCAAATGGGGCTCCAAATAAAAAAGGGATTATGAAGTATATTGAGAGAATAATTACAAGAATTATTAAGAAAAACAAAACAAGGAGCATTAATAGAAATTCTAATTCCATAATAAAGTTAAATGGAAAAAGAGTTTATATTTTTTATTGAATATCTAGGATAATTCAATAATCTTTAAAAATAAGTGTTGTTATTGAAATTCAGATTAATTAGGATTAATTGTAAAATGTATGATTTTAAAACTATTGAAGAAGCAGCAAGAAAGAAGTTAGAAGAAAAACAAGGCAAGATAGAGCAGGCAATACATGATATTCCTGAAAGAGACTTGTTTAGTTTTTTAGAGGGGCCTCCTACAGCTAATGCTCCCCCTGGGTTACATCATTTGGAGGTGAGAACATACAAAGACATTATCAATAAATTCAAGTTTATGCAGGGTTTTTCAGTTCCAAGGAAAGGGGGATGGGATTGTCATGGTTTGCCTGTAGAAGTCCAGGTTGAAAAAAAACTTGGTTTAAAGAGCAAAAAGGATGTTGAAGAATATGGGGTAGGTAAATTTATTGAAAAATGTAGAAAGGATGTTTTTTCTAATATTGAAGATTGGAATGCTTCTACAAAAGAACTTGATTACTGGATTGATTTAGAAAACCCTTATGTTACACTTGAAACAAATTATGTAGAAAGTGTTTGGTGGAGTTTAAAAGAACTATATGAAAAAGGATTTTTATATGAAGGCTATAAAGTTGTTCCTTTTTGCCCAAGATGTGGGACACCATTATCAAGCCATGAGGTTTCACAGGGTTATAAAGATATTAAAGAAGAATCTGTTTATATTGCTTTTCAGGTTGAAGGGAAAGAAGATGAATACATCCTGGCTTGGACAACAACACCTTGGACTCTTCCTGGAAATGTTGCTTTAGCTGTAGGCCCTGGAATAGATTATGTAAAAATTAAACTTTCAGATGGAGATAAACTAATTTTAGGAAAAGAGAAATTAGATTTAATAAAAGGAGATTATGAGATTTTAGAGGAACTTAAAGGGAAAGATTTGGTTGGTTTGAAATACAAACCTCTTTATGAAATAAAAGAGCTTAAAAACGAAAATTCTTATAAGATTATCTCTGCAGATTTTGTTACAACAGAAGATGGAACAGGAATAGTGCATACTGCTGTCATGTATGGTGAAGATGATTATAGGTTAGGGAAAGAAGCAGGTTTACCTGAAGTTCATACTGTTGGTCAGGATGGAAAATTTTTAGATATTGTTCCTGACTTTCTTCAGGGAAGATATGTTAAGGATGCTGAAAAAGACATTATGGACGACTTAAAGAAAAGACACCAATTATTTAAGGTAGAGAAAATAACACATAGTTATCCTTTTTGCTGGAGGTGTGATACTCAGTTATTGTATTATGGAGTAAATTCATGGTTTGTGGATGTCCCCAAGGTGAGAGAGAGGCTTATAGAATTAAACAAAGAAATTAATTGGTATCCAGGACATATTAAGGCAGGAAGGTTTGGAAAATGGCTTGAAGGAGCTAAGGAGTGGTCTTTATCAAGATTCAAATTTTGGGAACTCCTCTTCCTATATGGAAATGTACTCAAAAAGAATGTGATGGTGAGAAGGCAATAGGAAGTATAGAAGAATTAAAAAAAGAATCTTTGAAAAATCCTGATGGAGAAGTTGATTTACATAGACCATGGGTAGATAAGATTAAACTTAAGTGTGATAAATGTGGGGGAGAAATGGAAAGAGTCAAAGATGTTATTGATTGTTGGTATGATTCAGGTTCTGCTTCTTTTGCACAATTCCACTATCCTTTTGAAAATAAGGAAGAGTTTGAAAAAAGATTCCCTTATGATTTTATTGGGGAGGCAATAGACCAGACAAGAGGTTGGTTTTATACATTACATGTTTTGGCAACTATTTTATTTGATAAACCTGCTTATAAAAATGTGATTTGTGCAGGCCATGTTGTTGATGAAAAAGGAGAAAAGATGTCAAAATCAAAAGGAAATGTAATAAAACCTAGAGAGATAATTGATAAGGCAGGAGTAGATGCTGTAAGATTACAATTTCTTACATCAGATGCAGGAAACCAGAAGAGGTTTTCTTATAATTTAATGAAAGAAAGAGTTTTACCTTTCTTAAGAGTGTTGTATAATTCTTATAAATATTATACTCAATTGGAAGAGGTTTCAGTTTCATCTGATAAACTTTGTAAAGAAGACAAATGGATTTTAAGCAGATTAAATTCTACTATAGAAGGAGTTACAGAAAGCCTGAAAAACTATAACTTAAATAAACCTTTTGAAAAATTATATGATTTTGTTGTAAATGATGTTTCTAAAAAATATATAAAAATAACTCGTGAAAGAAATGATAATAAAGAAATATTAAAAGATATCTTGGAAAAAGTTTCTCTTTTATTAGCTCCTTTGGCACCCTATCTCACTGAATATATTTATAGTGAATTTTCAAAAGATTCTGTTCATTTATCTTCATGGCCAAAATCACAAAAAGGCAAGATAGATAAAAAACTAGAAAAAGAGTTTGAAAAGGCTTTTTATGTAATAGAAAACGGGCTTTCTGAAAGAGACAGGAAAGGAGTTGGCTTAAGATGGCCGTTAAGAAAAGCAATAATAAAAGGAGAACCAGGATTTAGCGATGAAATGAATGAAATAATTAAGTCTGAATTAAATGTTAAAGAACTTGTTTTTGATGATTCTGAAGAAGAAAAGGTCAGGGTGGAATTGGATACTGAAATGGATGAAGAACTTAGAACAGAAGGATATGCAAGAGAAATTTCAAGAAAAGTTCAGGCTTTCAGGAAGAAGCTAGGTTTAGATAAAAAAGACAAAGTTAAAACTTATATAGGGGTTGATGATGAATTCAAGAATGTATTAAAAAAGCAATCTGATTTTATTAAACAAAGGACAAATTCAGAAGAGCTAATTATTACTACTGATGAGGAATTGAAAAAAGAAAACTTTAAAAATGTCATGAACTTTGTTATAAAAGATAAAAGAGGAGATGTTGTTATTGAGCCTATTCAATAGTAATTTTTATGATTACTATTATTAATTACAACAAAGTTTAAAAACAAAAAGCCATTCATACTAAAATAATAAAATGATAGTTAAAGATGAATTTTTAAGTAGACTAAGAAAAATTTTTGATTTAAACCTCTACGAGGCAAAGGTTTGGACTGCGCTTTTGTCAAGAGGAACTTCAACTGCAGGAGAGTTAAGTAATATTTCTGATGTTCCAAGATCAAGAACTTATGATATCTTAGAAAGTTTAGAGAAAAAAGGTTTTATTGTTATGAAACTGGGAAAACCCATCAAGTTTGTTGCCCTAAAACCAGAGGAAGTTATTGAGAGAGTTAAAAAGAATTTAATGAAAGATGCAAAAGAGAGGACAAAGAGGTTAGAAAATTTAAGAAATGATGATGTTCTTGATGAATTAAATAATTTGTTTAATAAAGGAATAAAATTTGTTGAACCTTCTGAATTATCAGGAAGTTTGAGGGGAAGACAGAATCTATATAACCATTTAGATATGATGGTAAGGAATGCAGAAAAATCAATTACAATTGTTACAACAAAAGAAGGATTAAATAGAAAAATGGAGGCTTTGATGCCAAGTTTTGAAAAATGTAAAAAAAGAGGAGTTAAAATAAGGATTGCTGCTCCTGTTGATAAGAATAATCTAGAAGTTGCAAGAGAATTAAAGAAAGTTGCAGAAGTAAAGAAAACAGATAAAATAAGAGCAAGATTTGCTATTGTTGATGCTAATCAAATAATGTTTATGCTATTAGATGATGAAAAGTTCCACCAAAATTATGATACTGGAATTTGGATTAATACAGAATTCTTTGCTCAGGCTTTAGAAGAGATGTTTGAGTTAGCATGGAAGGATATGAAACCCGTGAGATAACCAAAAATGGAAGGAGATAAAGGGAACACAGATACTGGATACGGAAAAAAGAAACAAGATATTTGGCACTGAGATTTATTTTTTATATTTGATGTTTTTTTTACCAGAATTATATTAAATTTTTATAAATCTTCCTTAAATAATATTTATTCTGTCAAGTCAATATAGAAGTAGCCCCACAACCTCTTTCTAGGTTATTAGAAATCTATTATCAATAAAAACAATCTTTCACTTTCCAATAACCTCTTCTCAGCCATTGAAAAACTGCTATTAATAGATATATTTACATTTTCCAATAACCTCTTCTCAGCCAT
>DATFJM010000061.1:0-4101 GCA_035269225.1 Candidatus Nanoarchaeia archaeon | reverse complement strand
TCATATTCTCTTTTTTTGACATCTTTAAAATATTCTATTTCATATTCTTTTGGAAAAACAGGACTCCAATAAGGACATACAGAAGCTAATGGAAGCCTTTTAATGTCTTTTATAGATTTGATTTTGTCTAAATTTACTTTGGGATTTTCTTTTAGGTATTCTTTTATTTGATCTATATTTTTTTCTTTAATTTCTATTTTACAAGGGACCTTCCAATTATCTGCTGATTTATCTTCATCTACCTCACTGTTATTTGTATAATATTCTTTTTTCTTTTTTTCAAAAATATCATCTAAATTTGCATTTTTGTTTCTTTTTTGATATGAAAAAAAGCTACCACTTTCTTTTAAAAATTTACACTCATGATTATTTCTACCAGTTATAACCCTTAAATCTAATTTTTCATTATTTTCTTTAAGCAAGTATTTTCCATTTTCATAATCCTTTTTATACTGTCTTTGAAGGGATTTACTTGGAACTACTATAGAACTTTTTCCCATTTCTTTTGCAAGATTTAGTGCAATTGCTGATTTACCTGTTCCACAAACACCTCTTATAAAAACAATTTTTTTTCCCTTGTTAAATAAATTAAGGATTTCATTAACTATATCTTCCTGATTTTTTCCGTTTGAAAATTTCAATGGTTTAAGAAATTCCTCTTTTTCATATAAATTCCAAGTCATAGGACAAGAAAAAAATACCCTACATTATAAGTTTTATGTTGTTATTCTTGAGAGTATTCTTGATTTTAGAAAACCTAAAAAGGAAGAGGTCTATTATTTTCTCTTATTTCTTCTTCTGTTGCAGGTCTTTCAATAGTTTTTTCATACATTTCATATCCATAGGGAAGAGGTTCATCAATAAAATAAATAGGATCTTTACCATGTGCTGGGCCTTTTATTCCATGACCATTTAAAAGAGCATCTCTTTCTTTATCTACTTTTTCATCTGTTTTCATCAATAAATAGGGTTCTTTGCCAAAAAAAGTATTTTCAAACCATTTATCTATTACAGTTGCTTTGTAGAATTTTTCTTTAAAATAAACATTAACCTTATCATTGACATTAAAATTTCTACAAACAAAATTAGTTGTTACTGTTCCCTTGTCTTCATTAAATAGTTGGATTATGCTCATTAGACGTTTGTTTTTTATTTTTTCTCCAAAAAATCCCTTAACAACTAGGGAAGTGTTGGGATTGCCTGCTTTTTCCTTTTAATTTTAAGGAAATTAAAATTAAAAAATAAATTAACCAAATAATGCAGACAATCCTTCTCCAGCTGCTGCGTCTTTCTTTTCCTGAGATTCTTCTTCAGAAGCTTCTTCTTTCTTTTCTTCTTTGCTTCCCTGGTTTTCACCAGTCTGAGAACCACCTGCAGGAGCAGCCAGACTTGCTGATTCTAGTTCTTTGTCAATGTCAACATCTTTCAAACTAGCCACCATAGACTTAATTTGGGATTCGTCAACATCCACACCAGCAGCTTGCACAACACTTTTCAAATTCTCTTCATTAACTTCCTTACCTGCTTTATGCAGTAACAAAGCCGCGTATATGTTTTCCATTTTTTATTTATCTCCTGTTGTATTTATTTATGGAGTGTGATTTTTGAGGGTTGTTTATTTTTAATTGTTTCCCTTTGGTTTTTAATTATTGGCAGGGACTGGTTTTGTATGCTGTCTATTTTGATTTTTCGCTTCATTACTTGAAAAAGCGAAATAGCTAAATTTAATCTTTTGTCTTTTTTGAAAAGACACCTAACCAAACATGCTAGCTAAACCTTCAGTTGATGCTTCCTTGTCTTCTTCAGTTTCTTCTGATTTATTTTCTTCTTCTGATTCTTGTTCACTGGATTGTTGAGGCTCTGGTTCAGGCTCTGGCTCTCCTTTAATTACACGATCTATTTTACTTGCATGAGCATAAGCCTTAGCTAACATAAATTTAACAGTTTCTTCAGTTGCATAACCAATTTCAACTGCAAAAGGTAGTGCTTTTGAATAAGCTTCTTTAAGTTGTTCAGTATAATATTCAGTATCAATATTAATTTCAGGGAAGAATTTTCTTTCTTCAGAGTGAAATGCACATAAGGGAATAAATCCAATACTAAAGGGTTTAATATCTAATTTACTTAATACATCTGCAACACTTGAATTTATTTCCTCTCCTTTTTTTACAATTACTTTTGCTTTCTGGATATTAAGTTTTCCTTTTTCTACTTTAACTTGTAAACCAACACTACTTAATTCACTTATTGCAGGTCCAGGAGGCAAGTCTGTAGGGCCTGCTGGAATTTCAATATCTTCAGGAGCAATTTGCCCTACTTTTGCTTTTGCAGGTGTTTTAGCTTTAACTAATTCTGCTGCTAATTCAAATGCATCAGTATCTGAAAATAATAAAGCAAAACTTTCATCAATATTTCTTTCTAATTTTTCTAACTCTCCTTTACCAACATTATCCAAAGCCCTATAAATCATTGTTTTTTTAGGAACCCTTACTTCTGCTTTTCCTCTTAATTTCTTAACAATTTCCTGGAATTTTGAAGCAGGAATGCTTTTTATTGAAACAACTAGGATAGTTTTTGAATTTTTGATAAGCTTTTCTAAGTCTTTTACTCTTTTCTTCTTTGTTTCTGGTATTGTACGTGTTTTTGGCATTTTAGAAATATCAGACTTTTATTTTTTGAGGTTTAGTCATAGTGAATTTAATTTCTATGTTTTTTATATTGTCTTTTCCTTTTGGAAGATTTTTCAATAATGAATTATAAACAGCCATGATATTTTCAATAATCTCTTTGTCTTCCATTTTTTCTTTACCAATAGCAGTTTTAATGCTTGCCTCTTTTGGTCTTATTTTTATACTTGTGTTAATTTTTTGTATAACTTCGTTTATTGTTTTTTCATCAGGATTATTAACCAACCCTAGTTGTGGAGAAGGCATTTTCCCTTTTGGTCCAAGATATCTACCAAATGTTGATGCTACTTTAGGCATTAAATTAGCCTGAGCCATAAAAAACTCATATTTTTTTGTAAGTTTTTTAAGTTCTTTTTTATCAGAATATTTTTTAAATTCATTGGGGGTTATTGTATCAACATTTTTGTTTTTGACTTCTAAGAAACCAGCTATTTTCTTGTCTTTTATTTTATGAGGGAGTGTTACAAAAAGATTAACATTGTCTTTTTTAAGGTTAAATTTTTGAAAATTAACAATTAAATCAACTGTTTGATTAAACTTTCTTTCTTTACTTTTTTCTCTTAATTCTTTTAGAGAGTTTCCTAGTTTTTCTTCTATTTCAGACATTTTTTCTCCTATTAGTTATTTATTGAACCAGTCTTCTACCTAATGCACCAATAGCCTAAAAACCAATTTATTAGTTTAACTATCTATTGATGATGTAGTTTGACTTATCAATTGAAAAACTTAAAATAAGTTTATTTATAAATCTTTTTATATTAAAAAAATGTTTTTAATTAAATTTATAACATATCCTTTATTAGTATGTTTAATTAAAATGAAAAAATTATTTATTCCAACAAAATCAAAAAAAGAATTCAGTAAAAAGATTATTGAAAAATCTTTAGATAAACTTCCAGAAAAAATAGCTTTGGTTTATTCTATACAATATGAAGATACAGCTAAAAAATTAAAAAAACAATTTCAGGAAAAAAATAATAAAGAAATAACATTGTTTCAGCAGGTATTGGGTTGCTCTAATATAAAACCTATTTTACCTGAAAAAACACAGGCAATATTATTAATAGGTTCTGGGATATTTCATGCTCTTGAATTATATGATGAATCAAAAATTCCTGTTTATATATTAGGAGAGGATAATTTTAGAGAAATAACTAACAAAGATATAGAATCTTTTAAAAAGAATAAAAAAGCATCATACATGAATTTTCTTAATGCAGATTCTGTGGGTTTATTAATAACAACAAAACCAGGGCAAAAAAGATTCTCAAGAGCATTAGAAATAAAAGAAAAAATACAAAAAAAGTATAATAAAAAAGTTTATTTATTTATTTCAGATGAAATTAATATTTCAGAATTTGAAAACTTTCCCTATATAAATTCCTGGATAAATACTGCTTGCCCTAGAATGGAT
>DATFJM010000060.1:0-2573 GCA_035269225.1 Candidatus Nanoarchaeia archaeon | reverse complement strand
AGTTTTTTAGTATATTTTTATAACTGATTCGCCTAAAATTCTGTTCACTTAGGTTAACAAAGTGAATAAAAAAGTTATTCGGTGAAACGAAAAAGTGATTTTTTATTTTTTATAAACTACAATACTATAACATATATATTATAGTATATAAACCTTTATTTCTTGTGGAGATTTTTATGTAGTGTATAAAAATTTAGAATTATTTTAAAGATTTAAAGATTTTATAAACATCTGAATCCATTATATTTTCTTTTTTATTAAATAAAGTATCTTTTCCTATTGTTCTTAATTGATCTAAATGTATTCTTTTTTTATCATCACCTAATTTTTTTCTTAAATCATAAATTTGTTTATATGTATATTTTTTTTCTGTCCATATAATTAAATGATAATTTCCAGAATAAGATTTTTTTATGTTAATTTCTTTTATTTTTTTAACTTTATATAATGCTTTCCCGACGAGAAATAAAACTTTTAATTTATTTTTACTATCTATATCACAGGTTATTCTTAACATTTTATATAGTTCCTGTTTCTGTTCTATTCATTTCTATTTTTACTTCATAATGGATTTTCATATCATTTAAAATTCTATCTTCATTTTTTCCTATTCTTGTTTTTTCTGTTCCTACTTTATTTTTTTCATTCATAATGTTAAAATCTATTGTTGTTGAATGATTTTTTTTCTTTAAATAAACTGTTTTTCCTTGATATTTTTTCATTAATAATGCTAAAGCTTGAGATAATCCTCTTTCTGTTATATTAGGATTAATTGTAGAAACTTTTAAGAACATATAATAAGGTTCATCATTTCCAATTAAATTTAATGCTTTTTGTTTTCTTATTCTTTCTTCAGGAATTTTTTTTATTCCTGTTTCTTTTATTCTTTTTTTATCATATTTTCTTTTTATGTTTCTTGTTAATATTTTTGGTTTTTGAGAATTAGATCTTGTTAATTCTTTATTGATTAAATCTTTTTTATTATAAAAATCTCCTTCTGAATATTGATTTTTATAAGTTAATTTAAGATAAGCTTTTGCTTTATTTGTAAGCTTTCCATCTTCTTTTTTCCATTTAAAATCTACCATTTTTATATTAAACCTCTTTATATTTTAAGGGATAAAGGTTAAAAGAGGTGATGTCAAAAACCTTTATCCCTAATAAAAAAAATAAATTAAACTAAATAAACTTTTTGGGATTATTTCACAAAGACATCAAAATCTTTATACATTCTTCCCGATTTTTCAGCTTTAACTTCTCCTTTATAAACTACTTTCATTTTAGAACCTTTTACAGCTCCTGCTGTTTTGGTTTTTCCATTAAGAGCAGTTAAATTAGGTAAATGAAGCTCTTTTTCATCTACATTAAGAACAATATGTTCTCCGTAGCCATCAGCTTCAAATCTATCAAAGTAACCTATAATTTCTGAATTTTCTTGATATTTCCAGAAATCTACTTGGTTTTCAACTTTGTCTTCATCTGAAAAATCATCAATTAAATGATTATTCTCTACCATTTCATACCTCTCTGTTACATTTAATTCAGTTAAGGAAGTAACTCCCTTGAATATGTCTAAATGACTATTATTGTGATCCATTTTCTTTTTTTCCTTTATCATATTTTTTTATATCAGAAATTAACCAAATCAAACCTATAAAGACAATAAAACTTATTATTGTAGATATAACTATTATTATAGATGTAACTATCAAAAATTCTTGACTTATATTTAAACATATTCCATTCATTTTTCTTTTTCTCCTGTTAATTTATCTCCTGCTCTTTTATCTATTATTCTATTTATGTTATTAACACTACAATTCACCCATCCAGATGGATTATTAATGTCTTCTTTCAATTTATTAATGAATTTTTTTACATCTTCCTTGAAAAAAACATCTTGTATTATGGTATTATAATCTTCTTTTAGTTCTCCGTTTATATAAAATTCATCAAAATTTCTAATGTCTTGCCTTTTTTCCTTTTCACTTAAATTAAATTCACTCATTTTCTCCTCCTAAAATCAATTTTGCATTTTCCATATTTCCTATTATTTTGTAATTTCCTGCTTCAAAATCTGATTGATAACCGTTTGCTAATTGCAACCAATCATCTCCACTTTCATATTTCAACAAAACAACAGCCAAATATCCTTTACAAATTTCATGTTCCCATCCCCCTTTATCTACAACTAAACCTATTACTTCATTTTCAAATTTAATTATATCTCCTTGCCTTACTTCTGTTTCTGGTTTTTCTTTATATTCTATTTTCATTTTCTTTTTCTCCTTCTTTAATTGCTTCCTTAAATTCTTCCCAATCTTTATAATAAAAACCTACAACTTCGTCTGAAACTTCAAGTCCCTTATTTTCTAATTTTTCAAATTCCTTTAATACTCTTTCTCTTTCTTCTTGTTTTAATTTCTTTTCTCTTTCGTGATTTCGTAGATTAGTTTGCTTTAACATTTTTTCATATTCTTGTTTTGCTTTTTTGTATTCTTTTTCAACTGCTTTTTTCATATTTTCATCTGATGCATTGTATTCTCTTATTATTTCATCTATTTCTTTATTCA
>DATFJM010000059.1:0-4008 GCA_035269225.1 Candidatus Nanoarchaeia archaeon | reverse complement strand
TACAATGTTATTTAAGGTTTTTTATTATATTTTTTGTAATTTATTTTTCTTTATTAATTTAAAAAAGAAAAGATTATAAGCTTGAATTGATTTAAGGTTCTATGATAGAAGTTAATTTAAAATTATTTTTTCATTTTGTTGGAATTATAATTGCACTTGGGGCTGTAACTGTTATTGATGTTATGGGATTTTTTTCCAGAAAAAGTATTAAGAAAACACAAGAAACCATTGTAGCTCACCATACTACAAAACCCCTTATATGGGTTGGAACAATTATTGTTTTAATAAGCTGGGTTTTTATTTTAATTCAAAAGAATTTTGGAGAAATTGAGATTATTAAAAGTATTCTGTTAGTTATTATTATTTTAAATGGTTGTTTTTTATCTTTTCATATTAGTCCAAGGCTAAGCAAAATGAAGGGAGTTAAAAAATTATTAAATAAAAGCCTACAGATTAAAATAGGTATTAGTTTGGTTGTTAGTCTTATTTCGTGGTGGGGTTTTGTTTTTTTTAGTTTTGCCAATCTCTCTTAATTTATGGGCAACAAAATTTAGTTATATTTTGATATAAATATATTTTTAAACCACAAAGAAATATCTACTCCATGAGGATTAATGACAAAGTAAAATTTCCAAGAATATCTGATTTTGAGAATACTAAAGATTATTTTGAACATATTTCAGATTCAAGAGATGCTTGTGAAAAGAGAGGTTATCATAGAGTTGCTGAAGAAAAAGAAAAAGGACCTATGATATGTTATGATTGTGATATGTGGTTTGATAAAGAATTTGCTAAAGACAATGATGTTGAGTATATAGTTAAAGACCCATTAAAACAATAATTTTTTATACATACTAACCATTAATTAATTATGAGAAAAGCAATTTTAGATTCAAGTTTTATTTTAACATGTGTTAAACAAAAAATAGATTTTTTTGAAGAGCTTGAGAAACAGGGAATAGTGCCTATAATTCCAAAACAGGTTTTAAGTGAAATAGAAAGAGTTTCTGAGTCTAATAAAAAGAAACACTATAAAGATGATGCTAAAATTGCATTAAAAATAATTGAAAAAGAAAAAGAGAACCTTAAAATAATTAATCTAGGAAAGAAACATGTGGACAAAGAAATAAAAAAATATGCTAAAGAACATCCTGATATTATAATAGCCACTCTTGACAAATACCTCAGAGAAAGTGTTGAAAATCCTTATTTATACATAAGAGGCAAAAAGATACTTGAAATAAGGTAAGAAAAAGCTTTTTAAAGAGACTTTTCTATAAAATCCTATAAAATGTTCTATTTAATTGAAGTTGAGGACTATGTAAGAGTAACCCCCGAGCTTTTCGGTATGCCTACTATGGAGGCTGTTGAAAAGCAATTAGAAGACATTTATGATGATTATTATAGTAAAGAAATGGGGCAAGTTGTAAAAGTAATTGATATTTCAGAAGTTGGTGAGGGAGTTATAATTCCTGGTGATGGTGCTGCTTATTATAATTCAAAATTTAAATTATTAGTTTGGAAACCTGAATTACATGAACTTGTCTATGGTGAAATTGCTGAAATCACTAATTTTGGTGCATTCATAAATATGGGTCCAATGAAAGGGATGATCCATATAAGCCAGACAATGGATGATTATGTTTCATTTAGTGAATCTGAAAGTCTTTTAGGAAAAGCCACAGGAAGAAATCTTAAAAAAGGAGATCAATGCCTTGCAAGGGTTGTAGCATTAAGTCATAAAGGAGACAGTCCTAAAATAGGATTAACAATGAGGCAACCAGGACTCGGTAAACTGGACTGGATTGAAGAAGAGAGGCAAAAAAGAATAAAAGAAGCAGAAAAAGCTAATAAACAAGAATCTAAAGATAAATCTAAAAAGAAATAAAAAACAAAATGGCAAAAAAGGAAAAAGCTTGCAAAATATGTAATGCTATCTTTGTAGAAGGAAAAGCATGTCCTAAATGTGATTCCAAAGAATATACTGAAACATTCAAAGGAAAAGTGGAAATTTTAAATCCAGAAGAATCTGCAATAGCGCAAAAATTAAATATAAAGGATAAAGGAGAATTTGCAATCAAAACAAGATAAAATGGATATTAAAATTTTAAATGAAAATGAAAATCCTCTTTTTAATAGAAAAGAGATTAAAGGAAAAATAAAAACAGAATCTTCTCCAAAAAGAGAAGAAGTTATAGAAGCTTTATCTAAAAAATATTCAACTGATGTCGATAATGTTAAAATAAAGGGGATAAAAGGAAGTTTTGGTTCTAGTGAATTTGAAATAAAAGCAAATATTTATTCTAGTAAAGAAGAAAGAGATACTGTAGAAAATAAAAAGAAAAAAGAGACTGAATTAGATAAGAAAAGAGAAGAAGCAAAAAAAGCTGCTGAAGAAGAAAAGAAAAAAGCTGAAGAATCAAAAGAGTCTTCTGAAGAAAATAAAGAATCATCTGAATCAGAGAAAAAAGAATAATAAAAAATGGCAAAGAAAAAAACAGTAAAAAAAGGAAAAAAAGCCCATAAAAACAAACCTACAAGCAAAAAATATACAAAATATAAAATAGATGGAGACAAAATTACAAGGGAAAAGGTTTGTCCTAGATGCGGGCCAGGAGTATTTCTAATGGTTTCCCAAGGAAGAAAATATTGTGGGAAATGCCATTATAGTGAATTTGAAAGTAAGAAAAAACAAGAATAATCTAATTATTAAAAAAACTATTTTTTCAATAAAAAATAAATATTTATTTAATACTATGTCAAAAAATAAAAGTATTCTATCGACGATAAAACATAATTATAAAAAATTAAAAAGAAAATAAAGGGGTGAATATAACCCTGGGAGATTCTTCAAGCCAACAAAAAAGTAGACTTGAAGCCTCTCCTGGGGAAAAAGAGGTGATAATATATATAGAATATCCTAGTATTTAAATTTTTCGGTATGTTACCCTTTTAAAGTTACAAGTACACATAATGATAAAGTAGTAATACAATGAAACTACTATTTTCTACAAAACCCTATTTTTTAGTAACTACAAGGCTAAAAAAACATTATATAGGGCTATTTTTATAAACCACACATATTTATAAATCTTTATGAATTAAAAAATTAATAAAAAAAGAGTGAAAATGGCACAAGAAATTCCTAGAATACCTGTAAAAAAGCAAATAAGCAACCCTAATGAAATAGAATCTATTTCAGAAACAAATGTACTAGAAGAACAAAAAAATACAATCACACAGGAAGAAATACACAAAATTCTTTTTAATAGAGAAATAGGGTGGAAAGAAATTATATACGATCTGATAAACACTGAACAATTAGATCCCTGGAACATAAATATCACTTTTCTATCACATAAATATCTTGAAAAAATAAGAGAACTTGAAGAATCTGATTTTTTTATTTCAAGTAAGGTTTTATTTGCTGCTTCTCTTTTATTAAGAATAAAATCTGAAATGTTATTGAGCAGATACATCAAAAGTATTGATGAAATACTATTCGGAAGAAAAAAAGAAAAAAAGAAATATAAAATGGAAAAAATAGAACTAAAGGAAGAAATACCTGAATTAGTACCAAAAACACCTATGCCGAGAGTCAAAAAAGTAACCTTAAATGAATTAATTGATTCCTTGAACAAAGCAATTAATACTGAAAACAGAAGGATTAAAAAAGCAGTATTGAATAAAAATGCATTAAGAGAGACAGGTATTTCTCTTCCTAAGAAAAAATATAGTATAAAAGATAGAATAAAAGATATTTACAATAAATTAATAGGGATATTTAAAACAAAAAAAGAAAATAAAAAAATATCTTACACAGAGTTTATAGGTGAAAATTCAAAAAATAAAAGGTTAGAGCATTTTTTTCCTTTATTACATTTAGAAAACCAGCAAGAAATATGGTTAGATCAAGAAAAACATTTTGATGAAATTGATATATGGGAAAAAAGAGATTATTTAAAGAAAAAAGGAGATCCTTTTGAAGACATAAAAATTGAACATGAA
>DATFJM010000058.1:0-4470 GCA_035269225.1 Candidatus Nanoarchaeia archaeon | reverse complement strand
CATTATATTCATAAAAAATGTCTTCTTCACCATAGAAATCTTCAACAGATTCATTCCAATCAATCCCAAATATTCCTTTAGAACAAACCAAAATAATAACAAAGAAAAGTAAAAAAAACATTGCTTTCTTTTTTATCTTGTTTTTTTTGGAATTCATTTTATTTTTTTTATTTTTCTTTTTATCTCTGATATTCTTTTTATTCTCATTATTAAAATAGTAATCAAAATTATCCCTACCCCTAAAGATATAACAGTTAGTAACCATTTTATTTTTATTGGTTTTTCTTTTGGGCATGGATTTGGACAAGGGCCTCCACAATCTATGCCTCTTTCTCCTTGGTTTTGAACACCATCACTACAAGTAGGACAAGGTTTACATGGGCCTCCACAATCAACAAGTAATTCACAAGAACCGCCGTGACAATTCTTAACTCCATCATTACATGAAGGAGATTCTAGATAAAAACATCTATTGAATTCTCTGGGTTTATCTTTTGTGGCATTACAATTATTCAAATCTTCACAATTTCTCAGTTGGACCCCACAATTTTCTTCTTCCCAACCCATTTTTTCACACCTTCTTTTTACTTCTCTATAATCTTCACCAGATAAATTTCCAATTTCTAGTGATTTTTCAAGATTTTGACATATGCTCCATTCTTCACATACCCAATTTTCTTCACAAGAAGGAGTGCCTAATCCACCCCCTCCAGAAGTAGGACATTTAACAAAATCAACATTAACTTCCCATTCCACAGAATCATTTAGTAAACCATCAGTTATTTCTGATTTAATATTATGTTTTCCTGTTACTCCGCATCCAAAAGAATGAGAAAAATAACTATTTGAATTTTCAGATTCATATTTCTTTTTTTCACTGTCTACGAACCAATATCCATCTGGAATTGTTCCATCAGGATCATATTTTGTGATATTAAAATGTATTATTTCATCTCCAGAAACATTTAGTGTTAGATTTTTTGGATAGTGGTATTTTATTGTGGGTCTCCTGTTTCTGTCAGTGATTGTAATAGTAAAATTTTCACAATCTTCTCTGGGTCCTCCGTCTTGATTACAAATAGAACTGATATTCTCATGGGGTTCATCTATCCCAGAATCTCTAGCACAAACAGTTATATTATAAACTCCAAGTGAAGTATTTTTATTTGCAGTGAAATTAATTGTTCCATTATTTGTTATGTTAAATAATCTTTCAGAATCTCTAAAATTTAAATAAAAAGATATGTTTTCTGATGTTCTGTTTCCATCTTCTATATCCTCTACACTCACATTCATATTGAGGCTACGGTTGTCTCCTTTCCTCCAGAGTGTTTTAACACTTATATTTTGTATTGAAGGTTTGTTATTTTTTTCTATAACAGAAATGTTTATTTTTTTTGTATCAATACAACAAGTAGAATTGTATTGATCATTTGCTGAAATAGTTTTCTCATAAACACCAACATTGTTTTTTTCTAGTTTTCCTGAAAATATTTGTGCTATTGTTATCTTTCCTTCAAGAATTGTATACTTAGTATTAGTATAAAATAATTTTTTTGGAGTTATTTTAGTTTCTATTTCATCTTCATCAACATCTCTAATCCTGTATTCTTCATTAAAATAGTTTCCTTCACACATATAGTATTCTGAAGAAAGATTTTTTATTTCTGGAGCTGAATTAGGAACATGCACGAAAAAAGCAACAGAATCATTGACTATTCTACCACTAGTAGAATTTGCACTTACAATTAATTTATTTTGCCATCTTACAGCATTAAAAGAAGTGTTTGGATGGAATCCTGTTGATTCTTCTACAATATTATTATGTCTTGTGTCTATTAAATCATATTCCCATGTATTAATAGGTTTATCAGAACTAACATTTAAATCAAGAGTGTAATTATTATTCTTTCTATCTAGTTTTGTGAAATTATATGTAATATTTTTTGGAGAATGTATATTTATTTCAGGAACACCAAAACCTACAACTAATGATACTTTTCCTGTAGTACTTCCTGAAGCCCTCCCACTCACACCTGCTTCATCAGTAAGGAGCAAAAACGAACTACTGAGCGTTAAAAAAGCAAAAAGGCAAACACAAAAAATCACCGTCTTTTTCATAGATATTACTAATTTTAATTGTTATAAAAATTTAACTAATTTATTTTTTCATAATTACTATTACCTTCCCTGAATATTTTCTTTGTTCTTCTTTTTTTGGGATTCTTGCAATAAAATTAATCTTTTTCTTTTTGTTGGGTTCTATTTTAACTATTTTCTTATATTCAAGGTATTTTTTAATGTCTCCTTGTACTTGAATTTCAACATTTAAGGGAAACTCGTAATTATTTTTAATAATAATTTCTCTTTCAGAAGAAGTTCCTGGAATAAGATTTCCAAAAGTAAGAGCAGATTTGTTTAGGTCAAACCCTGCCTTATCTGAAATATTGAGACTAATAGGGGTTGATTTTTTTTCTATTATCTCGCTTTGATTATTGAGAAAAAGCAAAAAAAATATTGAGATAGATATACAAAACAATAGAATTGGAATTATTATTTTAGTTTTTTCCCTCATTTTCTTTTTTTAACTTTTTTTTATTTTTTCTTAAATATATTACTATTAATGCCCCTCCTACAATTATTATTGCACTTATTATTGAAATGATCCAGGGATTTGTAAATAAAGAATCTTCTTTGATAAATGTTACATTAGACATTTTTTCTGTAGAATTTCCTGAATATTTCAGTGTTATATTTGCTTTATATTCTTCTTCATTAAATTTTTTTGTATCTAAGAAACCTGATATTTGCTTTTTTTCCCATGGTTCAATAGTAGAAGAAGGGGTTTTTATTTTAGAAATTACAGAAGATTCATTATAAAAAGTAACTATCCCATAAAGATTAGGGATTTTATTGTTCCATTTACTTTCCACTTTTATATCAAATCTTTTTACACCTTCTAATTTAATGCTTTTTGTGTGATTTAATATGTCTACTTTTAATGTTCCCAGCCTGAAATTTGTTTTTTCTTTAGTCTTATTTCCATAATCCACAATAAGATTTGCATAATATTCTCCAGGGTTGTAATCTTGTGTTTGGAGATCTTTCTTTAATTTGATATTTTTGCCTGTTTCTAATTTTCTTGTTTTAAAATTTAATGTTTCTTCTTTTTTATTTTTTGAATATATTTCTATTTCTGGTTTTATAGTAAGGTTTTCTTTACCTCTATTAATTAGTTCAAAACTAAACCTTACTGGTTCTCCTGCATTTGCATTTTCAGCTTTAAAATTATTTATTTCTATATATCTTCCAGGATAAGGGACATGAACATAAATTACACCTTGAACTGCAACAGAGGTTCCTACAGTAGCTAATTCCTTGTCAATCTTTTCCTTTACTCCAATTAAAATTCTATGTCTTCCTGGTTTTTCTATTTTTTCAGGCAAACTGAGAGTTGCTTTAAACCCACCTCCTCCTATTAGTTTTTCTTTATTTAAACTAACATATTCAGAAAGATTTCCTTTTGAATAGAGAATTAGTTCCTTTTCAGGATTATCTGTATTAACTCTGTATTCAAAAACACTTTTGCTTCCAGGTTCAAAATTTAAGCTTCTTTTAGCAGGGGTTAAACCTAAAGAAGCATCTAGCATATTTAAGATTAAAATGACAGTTAAAAAACATACAAAAACAAGAAACACCTTTTTTGATTTCATTTGCAATAAGAAAAACTTTGTCTGTTTTTATAATTTTTGTTATGCAGCTGTAGCTTCTGCTGTTATAGTATCAGATAAAGAACCTATCTTGGAGTTATAAGGAACTGTTAAACGAATATCTATTTGTAGGCTGTTTTGACCTGTTAAATAGTTTAGAGGAGCACAAACTTCTGTATTACTAGTTGAAGTGCTTGCATAACTTCCTAAGGTAACACCAGCTCCTTGTGTACAAGAGTTGGCTTCATTATTTGTAAAATTCCATTCATATGCAGGGCTTGTACCTCCTAAAAAATCTTGGGCACTGCTTGCAGCACGCATATTTATAGTTGCATTAACATTTCCAATGTTTTCTAAAATTAATGGTTCTACTCCTGTTGTAGTCCAATTACCTCCTGTTACAGTAGGTCCAACAGTATCTAAGGTAGCATTATCTTCACCAACATCAACTATACCTTCACCCCAGTTAACAGTGTCCTGAGAAAAATTAATATTAACAGTGGAAGAAACAGTTAGATTAGCATAACCTTCTTCAGTTGCATGGCCTGTTAAACTGTTTACTTTGTTAAGAGCTATAAAAGCATTAGCCATAGCAACAACTACAGCAACAATTGCCAATATCAATAATAAATTATTCTGTTTCATTTTGAGTTTCAAGAGGTTTATTTACAACTAGTTCTACTTTTCCTTGGTTGGAAACTTCTCCTTTTGGGGATACTTGTTCTTTAGAGGAAACAATATCTTCTTCCCCTATGCTTAT
>DATFJM010000057.1:0-4870 GCA_035269225.1 Candidatus Nanoarchaeia archaeon | reverse complement strand
AGGAAGAAGAAGTTAAGGATACAGGTGAAGAGGAAACCAGTGAAAAGAGTTATTGGTATTTATATCTAATTGGAGGCATTATAATAATCGGCTTAATTGTGTGGTTTGTTTACAAGAAAAAGAAGTAGTTTTGTTTTTTATAAAAGCCACAGGGGAGACTCGAACTCCCGACCTCTACATTTTTGGATTCTTAGTACTTTAGACAAACTTAAGGGAAGATATTGCTTTAGGAAATATCTTTCAATTTAGCTTACCAATGTAGTGCTCTAAACCAATCCTGAGCTACTGTGGCATTTGCATTATATTTCAATAAGTTTTATAAATACCCTTCTTTTTTATTTCTTACTATGCATCTTTTCAAAAAAGATAGCATACAAAACCAATACTCACCAAGAGAAGCATCTTTTCAAAAGAGACAAAAGACATAGTCTTTAGCTATTGCGTATTTCAATAGTTGAAAAAGAAATCCACAATAGACAACATACAAAACCTAACAAAATCAAGAAAATGACAGAAGATAAAAAAGAAAGCAAAAACAAGGAGAGTTTAGAGGAATTGAAAAAAGAATACTCTGAAATAAAAAAAGAGCATAATCTTCCTGATTTTAATCATCTTAATGAGAATTTTTATTTAGAAAAATTAGTAGATATAGAAACTGATTTTTTATTAAGAGAAGTGAGAAAAATGATTGCCGATAAGATGATAAATTATCTTAAGTTTTTTGAAGCATTTATGAATCCTTCTACAGCTCCTGTTTTTATACATTCAATAATGAAAACTCTTGATAATGATAGCAAGGAAAAAATAAAGAAAGTATATGAAAGACTTTCAAAAAGAGAGGTTGAACTTATAGATTTAGATTTAATTTATGATGGTAAAAAAGAAGCAGATTTTATAAATGGTTTTACAAAGGAATGGAATGAAATGAAAAAAGACCTTTCAGGGGTGGTTGATATAATAAATAAAAATTGGAATACAAAAGTAAAAGGAAATAACAAAGATTATTTTGGTTAATTCTTTAAATATTTTTTAATTAAGAAAATTATTTCACTCTCATTGTTTCAAGGGTTCTTGGAACATTAGTTTCTGTTCTTGTTAATTTATATAAGGCAGAAGCTAGTTCTAATGATTTTGATTGTTCCCCATGATTTATTAAAATTCTCTTAGGCCTTGGCTTCATATTATTGAAAAAAGACATCAATTCATTTCTTCCTGCATGAGCAGATAATCCTTTTATTGTATTAACTTCAAGATTTATTTCTACATTTTCTTCTCTTCCATCAACTTCCATCTTTGTTTCTTTAAGTCCTTCTTGTATTTGTCTTCCTAGAGAACCAGCTCCCTGGTAACATACAAATAATAAAGAGTTTTTTTCATTACTTGCAAATTCCCTAAAATACTCTACAGAGGCACCACCAACCATCATACCCGAAGTAGCTAAAACAATACAAGGGCCTCCATTAATTACATTTTTTCTTTCTTCTCCTGATCCCACTCTTGAGAAAATCTCTGAAAGAAAGGGGTTTTTGTCTTGAAATATATCTCCTTTAACTCTTTTACTTAGAAAATCAGGATATGCTGTATGTATTGCATTAATATCCCATATTACTCCATCAATATGAACTGGTACTTTTGGTATTGTTCCATTTCTCATAGCTTCTTCTAAAATCAACATTGTTTCCTGAGATCTTCCCAAACCTAATTCAGGAATTAAAACTTTTCCACCTCTTTCAATTGTTTTTTTAATATTGTTTATTAATTCTTCTTCAGCTTTTTTTCTTGGGGGCAGGACATCATCTTTAGAACCATAAGTTGATTCTGTGATAAATGATTCAACTCTTGGGAAGTTTGCATTAGCAGGATTAAGTAATCTTGATTTTCCATATTTAATATCTCCTCCATAAACTAGATTATGAGAACCATTACCAATATTAAAATGAACCATTGCAGAACCTAATGCATGACCTGCATCATAAAAAGTTAATCTAATATCAGAAGTTATGTCAGTTACTTCACCATAATCTAAACAGACACTATGTTTTACCATGTTTTTTACATCTGAAGAACTAAATAATGGTTTTGTAGCTTGTTTATAAGCAACACCAATAAAATCTAATGAAGCTAAAGCTGATATATCTCTTGTTGGAGGGGTCATATAAACAGGTCCCTTATAACCCATTTTATATAAATAAGGCAATAAACCAACATGGTCTAAATGAGCATGAGATATTACAACAGCATCTAATTCCTGTATATTAAATTCAGGAACATTTAGATAAGGATATTTTTCCTGTCCCTGTGCTGCAACATCTATTCCACAATCTAATAGAACTTTTGAATTTTCAGTTTGTAATAATATAGAACTTCTTCCTACCTGTCTTGCTCCTCCAAGAAAAGTAACTCTTACCCATCCATTTGATTTTTCAGGGCTCCACTCTTTGTAGATTTTTTCACCTATTGAATTTAGAAATTTTCTTCTGTAATTATTTGTAGCATATAAAACAGTTCTTACATTTTGAGTAATTTTACTTTTTATGGCAGGGCTTCTCTGAACCTGAGGAGTCCATAGTGTTGCTTTTTTAATTTCTTCTAATATTGAACCTCTCTTACCAATTACTATTCCTGGTTTTTTAGCTTCAACAACAACCAAACTTCTATGATAATCAAAATGTATTTCTGTTATTTCAGCTTCTTCAGGAACAATTTCTTTTATTTTCTTTTTTGTTTCTTCCTGATGTGGAAGAATTTTGGGATCAGCTCTTAGTTCAACTCTTTTTTTAATATCATTAACTATTTCTTTTATTTTCGCTTCTCCATTTTTAAAGAATTCAGAATCACCTGTATATAGCACTATATTTGCTCCTTCAAAATTTGCATCTGTTATATCTTCGTCTAATCTCGACTTTATGTTTTTTAGTATATCCATTTTAGAATCACTTTTTTATTT
Source organism: Candidatus Nanoarchaeia archaeon (assembly GCA_035269225.1). GTDB lineage: Archaea > Nanobdellota > Nanobdellia > Pacearchaeales > GW2011-AR1 > DATFJM01. The sequence continues at coordinate 1,923 of DATFJM010000057.1, read as the reverse complement.
ATTTGTTATCTCTCTTTTTGTAATTAGGAGTTATCTCTTCTTCAACCTCTTTTTTAATACCTTTTTTTGTTATGGAAAATACATCAATTCCATTTCCAGAACCCATGTCTCTTTGAGTTGATGATTTTAATGCTTCTTTTGCTAATTCAATACCCTCTTTAATTGTCATGTCTTCTTTGTATTGTCTTTCTAATAAACCATAAGCAAAAGGCATACCTGAACCAAAGTTAGCATCATAATCCTTAACTTTCAATATGTGACCTATAGGGTCTGTAGAGTATAATTCTGTTGAACCATCCTCATTAAATCCTCCTATAAGAAAAGCTGTGTGTCCAGATGTTCTTATGTTTGATAATAGATTTACAGATTGTTTTACAGAAGGTTTTGATTTTGATCTTAATTCTTTTAATCTTAGTTCTGCAGCAAGCATCTTTGGTATTTTTTGGATTTCAGCACCTGCACCCGCACCCGCCATCACAATATTTTGATTTATTGGAAAAACTTTTTCTTCATTTTTTGCTAATACTATATTCCCAGCACTCCCTCTCCTATCAGCAGCCATTATAACTCCGTCTTTACAAACTATTCCTAAGATAGTAGTTCCGGTTTTTAGCACATTCTTTTGAATATCTTCATCCATTTTATCTTTTATTACAGAAAAAATCCAGTAAACTAGATTTAGAATTTATATATTTTACAGGACTTTGGGTTTTTTAAATGTTTTGTTTGTTTTTTTATTGATTAGGTAGTCTTTATTTATTATCTGACACCCTATTTCCTATATATAACCATTATATCTTCATCTGTTCCTTCTGCTTTTCTAGCTTTATCAAAGGTCTCTTTTTTAAGAGGCATGAATTTTTGAGTGTCTTCAAATCCATGATTATGTATATATACATTATCTTTATCATAGCCAACAATAGGAACAAAATGTCCTTGATAGCCCCGCTCTTCTTTAGGTTTTACATTATTCCAATCTAAGAGGATAATTGGAACACTGTCTTTTGTTAGAAATTCCAAGATTTCTTCTAAGGATAATTTTTTTTCTTGAACATTCGCTCCTTTTTCTTTTGCTTCTTTTACCCATTTTTTTGATTGTTCTAAATCCATATCACTATATTTTTGATAAAATCCATGTTTTAGGTTTTCTTCATTGAACAGGACGTGTTTTGAATAAAAATCTGTTTTATATCCTAAAGAGGCAGCAGCAGTAGCTATTTGGATTGTTGAAATCCCTTTTCCTTCTTTAATTCCTGTTTTTTCTTCTAAAATATCTGAACTTTTATTATTCCCAAAATAAGAAAGAACCATTTTCAAAGCTATAGGTCCACAATTCAAAGGTGTTGTTTGTTTATAAAAAGGAACATCTAATTTCATATAAAAGAAAAAGTTAAGAAAAATATAAATGTTTTGTTGTTTTATTGTTATGGTTTTCAAGTAAAGAATTTTAAACATTAGATAATTAATCTTTCTATGACTTTTAGTATAATTGGAATTGATAAGAAAAGAGGAGAAATAGGAATAGCTACAACAACTAAAGCACTTGCTTGTGGAGCTATAGTTCCTGATGCTAAGGCAAATATTGGAGCGATTGCAACACAATCTTATCCAAATGTTTCTTATAAAGAAAAGGCTCTTGCGCTTTTGAAAAAAAGAAAAGAACCAAAAAAGATAATAGAATCTTTAGTAAAAAAAGACAATAAAAAAAGTAAAAGACAGGTAATTATTATGGATTCAAAAGGAAATTCTGCTGGTTTTACAGGAAAAAATAATATTGGGTTTGCAAACCATTTTTCAAGTAAAAATTTTATCTGTGCAGGAAATATGCTTTCAGGAGAAGAGGTTTTAAAAGCAGTTTCAGAATCGTTTTCTAAATCAAAAGGGAGGCTTCAAGATAAGTTAATTAAAGGACTTCTCGCAGGA
>DATFJM010000056.1:0-10507 GCA_035269225.1 Candidatus Nanoarchaeia archaeon | reverse complement strand
TAATTTCCGAGAATTATGCTTCCTAGATTACAGGCATCATAAGGATGGAGGGGTTGTTCTCCACAAGGATTAGTAGCGGTCATAGGTCCTTGAGTTTTTATTAAAGGATTGTCTTTATTTATATTATCAATAAATATAACTCCTGGATCTGCTGTTTCCCATGCTAATTCAGACATCCTATTAAAAACATAATTAGAATCAAGCTGGACTATCCCCTCTTCATTAATTCTTCCTGCTTCCTTTCCTGTTAGGTTGTCTATTACTTTGGTTTTTCCTGGTTTAATATTTTCAGAATCAAATTTTAATGAAGAAGGTTTTGGTTTTTCTCCAACTTCAGAACCACCAAGTTTATTTTCTTCTATATTTTTTACCATTGATTCTAATCTTGAATAGTGAAAAGGGGTTCCTGTTGGAAATTCAAGGTTATAATATCCTCCATTTTCAAGAGATTCCATGAATTTATTATAAATTCCCACAGACACATTAAAATTAGTTATTTCACCTTTTTTACTTTTAGCATATATAAAATCAAGTATATTTGGATGATTTATGTCTAATACTCCCATATTTGCTCCTCTTCTGTTTCCTGAGTTGATTACTTTTGTTTCCCAGTCAAATTGGGACATGAATGAAATAGGTCCAGAAGCAATTCCCTGAGATTTTTTTACATAAGTCCCTCTTGGCCTTATCTCTGAAAAATTATAGCCTGTTCCCCCTCCATTTTTGTGTATAATAGCAGCTTTTCTTACAGAATCAAATATTTCATTTAAATCATCTTTAACTGGAAGGACATAGCAATTAAATAATCCTTTAATATCTGTTCCTGTGTTTGTCCATATTCTTCCTGCAGGTGAGAAATAACCTTGCGAGATTATTTCATAAAAATCTTTTGTGAATTTTTTTACTTCTTCACTATTTTTTCCATGTTCTCTTTCCACATTAGCAACTGAATTTGCCATTCTATATATTGCTTGTCCTGGATTCTCCATTAAATAACCATCGTCATCTCTTTGAAGATATTTTTTTTGTAATGAAAACCATTGGTTTTTATTAAGAGGTTTTTTTAAACCTCTAGAAGTAACATAATCAGGGTATCCTTCTACTTTGTGGTTTCCAATATCTTCATATTTTACTTCTTTTTTTGCCATTTTTTGTTTTTTATTATAATTCATTTAGTTCCTGTTTCAAATCCTGAATATTTCCTAAATCTTTGTAAACTGAAGCAAATCTTATGTAAGCTATTTTATCTAATTTTCTTATTTTTCTTGCAACCAAATTCCCGATTATTGAACTTTTAATTTCTCTTTGCCCCTTTCTCCATAATTTAGCTTCAATTCCATCAATTAATTTTGTGATTTCCTCTCTTGGAACAGGTCTTTTTTCAAATGATTTTTCAATACCTTTTTCTAATTTTTCTCTTGAAAATTTTTCCCTTCTTTTGTCTTTTTTAATAATATAAAGGTCTGTTTTTTCTATTCTTTCGTATGTAGTATATCTTTTTTTACACTTTTGACATTCTCTCCTTCTTCTGGTTCCAGATGGAGAATCTCTTTTATCTGTAACTACAGAGTCTGTGGATGAACAATATGGACATTTCATTTGTAATACAACTTAGGTTTTCTTTAAATCAATTTTTACATTAATATACAATATATTGTATAGCTTTAGTCTTTTTATTACTATAACTTGTGTAAGACAATTGATTTTGTTGGTGCTCTTTTATAAATGTTTAGAACTATTTGAAAAAAGTGACATGCAATTTTTTAGTGGTTAACTCAAAACAAGAGTTTTTGTTTTTATTGTTTTTTCGATAATTTTAATAATTCACATCTTTTACATAATTCTCCTTTTGAAGGTTCTCCACAATTTTCACAAAAATTAATTTCTTTTTTATTCTCTTTTTTGTTTGTTTTTTGCATTTCTTTGAAGTTTTTTAATATATTTTCTTTTTCTTTTGTTTTTATTTTGCTTAAAAACCTTCTAACCTGTATTCTGTAGGATTCTTCAGCATATGGACATGAACCAGTAAGGAATTGCATTTTTTTCTCTTTTGCAAATTTAAGAATGTCTTTTTCTGCTATATTAAACAAGGGTTTAATTCTTGGAATAAATATATCTGAATTTTCATCTTGTATTTCTTTTGTAATTACCCCTGATTTTTCACTTAGGGAAAGGCTTCCCTTGAAGAAATTTATTAAAACAGTTTGAGCTTCATCATCAAGATTGTGCCCTGTTGCTATTTTGTCTCCTTCTAGATCACGTGCTTTTTTATTTAAAATCCATTTTTTAAAAACACCACAAATAGAGCAGGTAGTTAGTTTTTTTTCTTTTTTGATTTTATCCCAAAAAAAATGCATGGACTTTCCTTGTTCTTTTTTTAGATCATAGATGTGTAATTTTATATTTAATTCATTACATAATTTTTTAACCAACCTAAGACAATCATCACTATATTTTCCAACTCCTAGATTTATATGTAACCCCTCAATATTATATCCTAATTTTTTTAATATGTATGCAGTCACAGTAGAATCTTTTCCTCCAGACAAGGCTACAATTATTTTTTCTTTTTTGTCTTCTATACCTGCTTTTTTGAGGGTTTCTTTTACTTTTTCTTGGATTTTCATTTTATTTTTAAATAGTTTAATTTTAAAAAAACTTATATATTTTAGTTTTTTTAGGAATATATGGGTAAAAGAAAGTATAAAAAATCTTTTAAAAACATTTCTAAGAAAAAAATATCTTCTGATGAAGCTAAAAAAGACAATTTAGAATCAGAAATTTTGAATGACAATCAAGAGAAAAAGAAACAAAAATCAGAAGAAAAATCTTCTGGAAAAGAATCTGAAAAAGAAGCAGAAAGACAAAATGAGACTAATGAAAAAAATAAGGAGACTAAAAAAGAAGAAGACTCTTCTGAAGAAGTCCATTTTAAAGATGATAATTTAGAAATAAAAGAAAAAACATTTTCTCAGGGTGAAGTAGATAATAAAGAAAAATTTTTTAATAAACCCCAAGGAATATGGAAAACAAGAGATTTTTCGAATAAAGAAACAGCATTAATTAAAAATTATAAAGAGAGATCAGAGGAAAATAAAGAGAATAATAATACAAGTGATAGAAAAATGGATAATGGATCTGGTTCTCTTGAAAATAGTCTTGAAAATGTTGTTCCAGATAAAACAAATAAGGATGGTGAAAAATTCTACAATTCATTTGAATCAAACTATGGTTCCTTTAAAAAGTATGACCAAGACACAGGTAATTCATTAGAAGAAAAGGACATAATTGTTCCTCTTTCTAAAGAAGATTTTAAAAAAAGAGAGGATTTTTTTAATTCAATGGGAGCAAGTTTTCATTCAAATCCAAACATAAAAAAAGAGAGTGATTTAGAAAAAAATTATGTTGTTGATATAAAAATGAAAAAAACACCTGAAAATGAATTATCAATAATGACAGATAAAGGAAAAGATTTTTTTTATTTTGAAAAAAATAAAAAATACAGTATTAGATAATTTAATAAATAAGAATTCATATTAGATAATATGGCAAAAAAAGGAGGTTATTCATTAGGAGAATATCAAGGAGGTTACTCTAGTTTAGACCCTAATAAAGCATATAGTGGTGCTTTTACTGGTTATAGGGCTAAAGCAAGTACAATGGGTGCTTCAACAAAACCAGATACAGCTAATCAAATACAGGAAGTTAATAAATTAATTAATCAAGGGATGGTTCCTATAGAAGTTAGTTCTATTCAACCAGAGGTTTTTGACCAGATACCAAAACAACATTTTAAGGAATTGAATAGAATGGCTAAACTTACTGGAACTAAATTATCAGTTCATGCCCCCGCACAAATAGAACCTTCAGGTATTGGAGAACAAGGGTGGAGTGAGAACAATAGAGAATTGGTTGAGAAACAATTGAGTAATGTTGTTGAAAAGGCTTCTCAAATGAGTGATAAAGAGAGAGTCCCTGTTGTGATGCATTCTGCAGCAATGGGAGGGTCTGAATGGATTCCAAAAAAAGGGGGTAAAGAGGGAGAAAAAGAAGTAGAAAAATTAATTGTTATAGATAGAGAACAAGGCAAACCCGTTAATCTTGTTGAAAAAGAAGAAAGATATTATCCTGGTTTAAAAAATTTTGAAAAAGGGAGAGTCATGGATCCTGAATCAAAATTAGCAAATCAAAATGCTTCCAAATGGGATAATGAGTTGAATCAGGTTTTTTTTAATAAAGACAGGGTTGACGAAATAATAGAAAAACAAGGCCCCCACATACAAAAAGCAATGAAGATTTTACAGAATACCCCTAAAGAAAAAATAGATTGGGTATTGGAAAATAGAGAAGAGGTAAAACAAGGATATAAAGCACTTGAAAATGCACAAACATATTTAGATGATTTACAACAACAATTGACAAGTAATTTTGATAAAGCTTGGAAATTTTGTGATAGTGAAGAAGACAAAAAAGAACTAAGAAAGCTTTCAGAAAGGTATGGAGAAAAAGTAAAAAAATTAAAAGAGAATCCAGGGGATTTAAAATTACAATCAGAAGCTATACAACAAATGATTGATGGTTTGAAAGAAGTAACACCTAGACAATTTGTTAGGGTTGAAGATTTTGCTCTTGATAAGTCTGCAACAACTTTTGGAAATGTTGCATTAAATGCTTATAAAAAATATGGAAAAAAGGCCCCTATGATTAATATAGAAAATATGTATACAGGCATGGCTTTTTCTGGTAATATGGATGATATGAATAATCTGATTATGGAATCTAAGAAAAAATTTGTTAATAGAGCTACTAAACCAAAAAATAAGGGTGGTTTGGGATTAAGTGAAGACAAGGCTAAAAAAGCAGCAGATGATGTTATTGGTATGACTTTTGATTTAGGGCATTTGAATATTTCTAAAAAAAAGGGGTTTTCAGATAAAGACTTAATTGGTGAGTCTAAAAAAATATCTAAACATGTAAAACATGTACATATGGCAGATAATTTTGGTTATTCAGATTCACATCTTCCTCCTGGAATGGGGAATGTTCCTAATAAAGAACTTTTAGAGGAATTAGAAAAGCAAGGAAAAACAAAAGAAATGAGAAAAATCGTAGAAGCAGGGGGCTTTGTACAGCATTTTGGAACTTCCCCTCACCCTTATACTTTAGAAGGGATGGGATCTCCTATTTATGAGGAAGGAGAACCTTACTGGAATCAATCAATGGGTTTTCAACAAGGTTATTCTTCAGGACACGGACAAATGTTGCCTCCAGGACATTTTGAAAATTATGGCATACCTAGTTTTTCAAATTTGCCTCAGGAACTAGGAGGGCAAAGAATGGGGGCAGGAGGAAGCAGATTTTCAGGAAATCAAATGGAATAATTTTTAATCAAAATAAATAATTAATAAAAAAAATATCACTAAATTTAAAAACCTAATAATCTTTATTTTTTTATTAAAAAGAGGGAAATATTAATATGGCTTCAAAAAAATCTTCTAAAAAGTCAGGTAGTTCTGATAAGAAAAAGAAGGAAAAAAAGAAATCTAAAAAAAAGAAAACAAAAAAACCAGATTTACCTACATTGAAAATAGAAAAAGAAAGAGATATTGCAATGGATTTTGCATTAAAAGTTTATAAAAAATTTGATAAAATGACTAAATCAGTTGTTTTGTTTGGTTCAACTGCAAAAAGAGAAAGAGTGGCTGGTTCTGATATAGACATTATAATTGTTGTAGACGATGTTTCAATAGATTGGGACCAGGAGTTAATTGCATGGTATAGAGAAGAACTAAATAAGATCATTGAAAATAATCCTTATAAAAAGAGTTTACATATAAATACCATAAAATTATCTACATGGTGGGAAGATATATTGAGAGGAGATCCAATTGTTTTGAATATTTTAAGATATGGACAAGCAATGGTTGATGTTGCTGGTTTTTTTAGACCATTAAAAGCAATGTTATTAAAAGGAAAAATAAAAGCTTCTCCAGAAGCAATTTATACCTGTTTACAAAGGGCCCCCAGTCATATTGCAAGGAGCAAGTCTTCTGAGTTGGGAGCTATTGAAGGACTTTTTTGGTCTATGGTTGATGCATCACATGCAGCATTAATTTCTGCAAAATATTTTCCAGCTTCACCAGAACACATACCATTTAATCTTAAACTTGCATTTGTTAATGAAGGTCATTTAAAGGAAAAATATGTAGAATGGTATAAGGATTTAATGGATTTGCATAAAAAGATTTCTCATGGAGAAATAACAGATTTACAGGGTGTTGAAATAGACAAATGGCAGGAAAGGGCTGATGAGTTTCTTAATGTAATGGCTAAATTAGTTAAAAAAACAGTTGGATGATTTAGTTCTAAAAAATAAAAAATTATTCTTGTTTTTGTTTTTCTTTATTTCCCTTTACCATTTTTTCTAATCCATTTTCATTAATTGTATTAATTATATTATCTGAGTATTTTTTGCTTGCTTCAGAAGATGTTTTATATGTGAAGTTTTCTGTGTAAAGACCAAGAAGGTGTTGCCCATATTCTTTTGTACTTTTATCATTCAAAAGGTCTTTTACGTATTTTTCACCATATTTTTTATCCTCATTTGCTCCCATGTCTTTTAAGACATCGTTAACTTTCATATATACAAGATTATTTTCAAAAACAGTATATGCTCCTTCTACCATCTCTTTAACTTTCACACTATTATTCATATAGCTTTCACCGTCTTCTCCTTCTTGGAGAAGTTGGTTCATGTCAACATATTTCATTCCATCTTGAAGAGATTTTCCAACTAAGGTGTTTTTAGCAGCATTTTTAATATCTTTACCAAAATCTCTTTTTTCAAGTAAGTATGCACCAGCAAGGTTTCTCATACTTTCATCTTTCATCATTTCTAAAGCAAAATCTCTGTTTGCTTCTTTCTTTTTTTCTTCTTCTGATTTTTCTTCTTTTTTGTCAGCCATTTTTAATTTTATTGTGTTTGGGTTTAATTGTTTTTCTTATTATTTGTAATGTTTTAAACTTTATAAATCTTTTGGTAATGTTGTAACCAAATAGGAACAACAATATATTACTTAGATAATTTTTTCTCGTTCAAATCTCTTCCACTAAAAACCCCCAATAAAACCACTTTTATAATAAGAACAATACGCCCCGGCCGAGATTCGAACTCGGGTCACAGCCTTGAAAGGGCTGCATACTTGGCCTCTGTACTACCGGGGCTTTGGTTTAAATCAAATAATCTTAGGAATAATTGTAAAACTTGCTTTTTAAAAGTATCTGAATAAATAATGATAAAAAATAAAGAAATAGGAGGTTTTACCCTCCTTTAAAAATTACTTTTTATCTTTCCAGGCTACTAATCCCAATACAACTAACCAACCAATTGAAGCTAAACTCATTAGTGATTCTCCAAGTATTGGTAGAGAAGATATTGCTAGTAACAAAGAAAGCCATCCGTGATACTTTCTTTTTTCTAGAATGTACCATGATGAAACTATGGTTAGAACCAAGATAGCTATCCATCCTAATATAGGCACAAGATAAAGAAATACTAATGCCCAATGGAATCCTCTTAATTCAAATATCATAGAGGTTCTTGCAAAAGGGATCCATGCTAACCAGGGATATCTATACTTTAATTTTTTTGCAATTGTCATCCATGCAAAAGAAGTATACACCCAATAAGCTAGAAAACCCAAAACAATAACTAAAATTGCAATGCCCAATGCAACTCCTGAGAGTGCGCCTCCCAGAAAAGCGTCTTTTAAACCAATATTTATTGTTTCACCTCCATTCATAAGTGTCTGACTTTGTAAAAACATCTTTTTTCTTTAACCTCCTTTCACCTTTTTGGACGCGCGTCCCCAAAGGGGAAAACATGAGCCTGCTCGGATTTGGGCCTCTATCAATGATATTTGACCTATTGCGTCTTTCTATTGTTTTAAGCGGAAACCCACAATAAACCGAAGGTTCAAATTTTGATGAGCCTGCTCGGATTTGAACCGAGGGCCTCTGGCTCTCTTAGACCTCTCTATTATGAGTCCAGAGAGATACAATTCAAACAAAGTGAATTGTAGTCATATAAGACCAGCGCTCTGACCAAGCTGAGCTACAGGCTCGTTTCTCTCGCCTGTCCCTACAATGGAATCTTTCCCTTTGAATTGGAAATTTCCATAGAGCTACAGGCTCGTTTTTCTTACTGCTTGTATTTTTATGGAAAAAACCTTATTTAAATTTGTTGTTATTGTTTTTTAAGTTATTTTTTTAAATTAAAGTGTTTTGGATATTATATGATTATAGGATTAACAGGAACCTATGGTTCTGGTAAAAATAAAGTTGTTGAATATTTTGTTAAAAAAGGTTTTAATCATTATTCTGTTAGGTCTTTTATAGAAGAAAAACTTAAACAAGAAAACAAACCTCTTGATAGAGATAATCTTATTGAAAAAGGAAATGAATTAAGAAAAAACCAGGGAAATGACTTTTTAGTAAGAGAGATATACAATAATTCAAAAGGAGAGGATATTGTTATTGAAAGTTTGAGAAATCCTGAAGAAATACTCTATTTAAGAAATTTCAATGATTTTTATATGATTGCTGTTGATGCTAATTTGGAAGAGAGATATAAACGAATAAAAAAAAGAAAGAGTGATTCTGATTTTATTGGTTTTGATAAATTCAAGAATGATGAATTAAGGGAAATGAGTTCTAAAAATAAGTCTAATCAAAATTTAGAAAAATGTATGGAAATGGCAGATTTTAATATTAAAAATAATGGAACTGAAAAAGAGCTTTATGATAATTTAGAAAGCTTATTTAAAAAGTGATTTTTATCCATTAAAATTATAAAGTCCTTTCTTTATGTTTCTTTACAATGTTATTAGGATTAGTTGGAAAACCATCGGTAGGAAAGAGTACTTTTTTTAAGGCTGCAACTATGGCAGAAGTAGATATTGCTTCTTACCCTTTTACAACAATTGATTCAAGCACTGGTGTGGGTTATGTAAAAATAGAGTGTGTTGATAAAGAATTTGAAAAAAATGGAAAACCTGCTCAATGTAATCCTAATTATGGTTTTTGTATAAATCATAAAAGATTTGTTCCAGTTAAGCTTGCAGATGTTGCAGGATTAGTTCCTGGAGCAAGTGAAGGAAAGGGACTTGGAAATCAGTTTCTTGATGATTTAAGAGAAGCTGATGTATTTATCCATATTGTAGATGTCTCAGGAAAAACAAATGAAAAAGGAGAAGAATTAAGTGAACCAACCCATAATCCTAATGAAGATGTAAAATTTCTTGAACAAGAACTTGATAATTGGTTTTATAATATATTAAGTAAATCATGGAAAAACATATGCAGAAAAGTTGAAGTAGAAGATAGAAAAATTGAGGATGAGGTTGTAAGGCAATTATCAGGTTTAAAAGTTAAACAAGAACATGTAAAGGAAGTTTTACTTTTTTTGGATTTTTCAGAAAAACCACAAACATGGTCTGAAGAGCAGTTAAAAAATTTTGTTTCTGAATTAAGGAAAAAATCAAAACCTATGATAATAGCTGCTAATAAAGTTGATGAAGAAAAAGGAAAGGAGAATTACAATAAATTAAGGTCAGATTTTCCTCACCTTAACATTGTTCCTTGTTCAGCTGATTCTGAACTAGCACTAAGACAGGCCTCAAAAGCAGGTTTAATAGAATATGTTCCTGGTGAAAGGGATTTTAAGATTTTAAAAGAACTGGGAGAAAAACAAAAACAAGCTCTTGATAAGATAAAGAAAAATGTTTTGGATGTTTTTCTTGAAGGAACAGGAGTCCAGTCAGTTTTAAATCAAGCAGTTTTTAGTTTATTAAAATACATAGCTGTTTTTCCTGCTTCTGCAAATAAACTAGAAGATAGTAAGGGAAATGTATTACCTGATTGTTTTTTAATGCCTCCTGGTTCTACTGCATTGGATTTTGCTTATTCTCTTCATAGTGATTTCGGGCGAGGGTTTGTTAAAGCAATTGATGCAAGAACAAAAAAACCTCTTGGAAAAGACTATGAGTTAAAACATAGAGATGCTCTTGAAATTATGTCTAAATAAAATATTTTCTTATTTTTTAGGTGCAAGATTTAAAAACATTCTTTATTCTATTTTTTGATGAAAATGAATTTAGATAAAGAAAAAGAAGAAAACCAAAAAAATAATCAACCTAAAACATGTGAAGGTTGTAATGCATTGTGTTGTAAGTATGTTGCAATTGAGATAGATTGTCCTGAGAATTTAGAAGACTTTGAAGATATAAAATGGTATGTTTGTCATAAAAGCATTAATGTTTTTGTTGACGAAGATAATGAATGGTATGTGGAATTTATAACTCCTTGCCAGTATCTTGATGAAAAGGGTTGGTGTACTATCTATAATAAGAGACCTCAAATATGTAGAGACTATAATCAGGATGAATGTTTATTTCATAATGAGGATTATAAAGAAAATTACAAATTCGAAAAAATAGAGGATGTTGAA
>DATFJM010000055.1:0-3074 GCA_035269225.1 Candidatus Nanoarchaeia archaeon | reverse complement strand
AAAAACAAGATACATTTTCTTGATATTCATAATATTCTATAGGATGAAATAAACAAGTTGCAGCTTTATCAGGTAAGGTCATAGCTATATAAATCAATAAACCAATTATTATTAATAACAAAGAAACAATCAGAACAAATTCTTTATCTCTTTTTTTCATTTTTATTGCTTAACATCTTTTTTACTAATGGAAGAGCCTGTTCTATACTATTAAAAACATTTTCAGTTTTTTCTTCTTTTTTCTGTATCTCTTCTTCTTCACATCTAGGACAATAGATTATATTTCCATCTGCCTTTTTTTCTCCACATACAAAGATTCCTCTATTTGATTTAAATAAAACTCCACAACCTTTCATTTTTTTACCTCCTATTAAATTTAGTTAACAAGATTATCTATTCTGTCTCTTATTTCTGAAAGCCTTTCATTAAGGTCTGAAAGGATTGCTACCATTTGATACCTGAACTCCTGTTCGTTCGCCATCATATGCCTCATTCTTAGGCTTTGATTTTCTGCTTGGAGTTCCTGCAATTTTTCCTGACTTATGTTCTTGCTTTGTTCTCCTGTCGATTTTGTATTGTTGTTTTTTTCTGGCATTCTTAACCTCCTTTTGTTTCTTTTTTTCTTTATTTATTTTTTTTAGTATTTCATCTTCATTATTTTTAAAATACTTTTTTTCTTTCCAATCCTTAAAATAAACAAGGCCTGTTCCTATTCCTGCACCTAAAATCAAACCTATTAATATGCTCCCAATTATCATTTAAGCACCTCCTTTAGTATATCCTGATCCACCTGTGCATACATTATCTAAAGAGCTTAATACTTTCTCTGCCTGTTCCATAACTTTTCCTGAAGCCTCTATTGCTTTTTGAGCTCCTGAAGTCATTGCAGAATACTCTCTTACAATAAGAAATAATATTATTCCCATTACAACAAATGTTATAAGAGGAACCATCCATTGAGCATTCTTTTCCCACCATGAAGAAGTATTATATCTTTGATTTGCCATTTCTTGTAATGAAGTTCTTGCATATCTCATCTCTTTATCAAGAAAATGAGCTCCCAATTCTCTTCTATCTTCATCAAAATCTCCAGGACCGAAATTGATCCATTCTCCATCATCAGAAATATAATACCAGAATATATTTTGTCCTGTTTGTATAGAGGGCATAGGAAGTATCTTTTTGTTCTTTTTAAGTTTAATAACTTCATCACCTGCATTTGTAAGTTTTTGTTTCTTTGCTTTATCCCTTCCTATTATGGTGAATCTTCCATCAACTCTTCCAAAAACTATTATTTTATATTTAAATTGCTTTCTTTGTATTAAAGTATAGGCAACAAACCCTGCTATTGCTGCAACTACTATTATTCCAAGTATAACAAGGACAACTGTTCCTGCAGAAACTCCTCCATCACCACTTCCACCACCTATTCCTGTTAACTCACTAGCTCTATCTGTTAATCCCATTTTCTCTTTTTATTAAATATATTTGTTATATTAAATTTAATATTCCTTATAAATCTTTTTGTTTTATTAAGAAAAACAGCATATATTTCCATATTTTTCTGTATTTTTTCATCTGTTTTTCTTTCAAAGTTATTTATATTAATTTCATCCAAGATTTTCCTTCCATAGCTTTTTTTCTTTTGAAAGCATAAACCCAACACCATATTTCTTCATATAATCCTAAAATTATCCATCCTAAAAGTGCTGAAAGGGCTAATATTTTGAATAAATTAGAAAAAAGGCCTATAACAGTGAAAAAAATTGTAATTTTGAATAAAGACTGGGCTGTATAAGAGTTTTTGATTCCTTTCCAAGATTTTTGATATTCTATATGTCCTCTTTCATGAAACCATTTAAGAGAATACTCTTTAACTCCATAGATTTTTCCTGTTTCCGTATCAACAAATGCCATTTTAACCTGTTACAAAACCATATATAAACCAAAGAATTGCATATCCAAAAGATATAGATCCATATACAACCATAATCTTAAGCCATAAGCTTAAATCTTTGTATTTTATTTTTTCTTCCATTATTATTCTCCTAAAAGATATTTTTTCTCTTTTTTTTCTAATTTATCAAGAATCTCTTTTATTATATCATCATAAGTATCTATTTTTCTTCCCCTGTTATCTAATCTGTCTTTTGTTTCTTGAGATATTGCTATTTTTGGTTTCTGTTCCATTATATTTATTATAACAAATATATCTTTTTAAATATTTCGGGTTATATAACTCTCTCTTTTTTTAATTTCTCTAATCTTCTTTTATATTCTCTTTCTTTTTTCATTTTTTCTCCTTTTTTATTCCTCATCCATTGTTTTGAACATTCTTTTGAACATGTAACTGTATTTTTACCTCTTATTCCTTCCTTGCTTCTAGCATTTGCATTTTTTGTTCTTCTTTTGAAAAAAGATCCACAATTTTTACAAATTGTTGTTTCAGTATTTTTTGTCATGTGGTTATTTGTTTGCATTTTCAATTTCTTTAATTTGAGTTTTTAGACCAAAATATTCTCTTTCTATCCTTTTTTGTTCTTGCACTGCTGTAAGTTTCATTTTGAAATAGGAGATTACTTTTTCTGTTTCTTGGTTTATTAGTTTGTATTTGTGTTTTTTATTTCGTTTTTTGGGCATTTTTACACCTTTATTTCTTGTGGAAAATATTTTAAATATGAATTCTGACAGGGTTGATACCATAAAACACCCCCATTATTACAACTTAACTGCTCTCTATAGGGTGGGAAATCCCTGTCAACCCTGTCAGAATTTAACAAAATAGCTATTTTTTCCATTTTATTCCCTCCCAAACCCTTTCATAACCACTTCCAAAGACATCTTTTCTATCTTCAGAAGCCCCAAACATCTCTGAAAGGGTTCTTTTTATAACATAATCTGTTTTTACTTGGATTTTATGTTTTTTACAATATTCAACATATTTCTTTCTGAATTGCTTTTTTGTAATAAAAGCATCATATTCTTCTTGAATCATATCCATACAAAAAGCCATCACACTATTTGATTTTCTAATCCACATTGTTTTTACTTCCTCAGAGCCTTTTGTAGTTGAG
>DATFJM010000054.1:0-7781 GCA_035269225.1 Candidatus Nanoarchaeia archaeon | reverse complement strand
TTTAATAAAAAAAACAAATATGATGAAGCCCCATTAGAAACGCACCTTAATTGGAATGAGGATCTTTTTGGTTATGAAAAGGGATTTTATAGGTTTAGAGAAGGAAAAAGAAAAGAAACAGAAAAACAAGTAAGAGATTATTTTGATACTGAAAATCTAAGAGCATTTAAAGAATTTGGAGAATTTGTTAAACCATATGTAAACAAACTTGACAGGCCTCATACCATAAATTTTTAATTTTTTAAAATTAAATCTCAAATATTGCTGGTTTTCTTGAAACATTAAATACTTTTGTGTTCCCTATTTTTTCATATGCTCCTCCTAATTCATGAACATGTCCATGAATTAAGATATCTGGTTTAAACCTATCTATTGCTTTTCTTATGTTTTCGCTTCCAAGAAATCCGCTGTCTTCTGACTTGCTTTCTTGGGGATGCATATGTGTCACCATTATTTTTTTATCTAAATATTTTACTTTTTCATGTGATTTATTAAGTAATTGTTCTATTTCTTCTTCTAAAATAAAAAAAGGCCCTGCGTCAGCATTTCCTACCCCAAAAAAACCAATATTGTTTTTTATAAAATACCCTCCATGAATATCTTTTGTTCCTTTATATAAACCAGATAAAAATTTTGTTGTTGTAAAATGTTCATGATTTCCTGGAAGAATCAAAACATCTCTCCCTGTTTTTGTAAAAGGGCCTACTAAACTCTCAAGAGACTGTTCTAGCCATGAAATATCTCCAGGAAGAATTACAATATCCACTTCCTCATCATTAGCTTGTTTTGAAAATTTTTTAACCAAGCTCTTATCTCCGTGAATGTCTGCAACAGCCATTATTTTTGTTTTATTTTTCATTTTAACATCTCTTTTAAAAATACTTATAATATAATTGATTTTTCTTTTTAAATTTTCCTTTTTTTAACTTTTGAGTGGTAAGTCAACAAAAGATTTAAAAACATTATAATTGTTAAAATATATACATTAAATAATAACAATTTACAATGGGAGACATAGATATCTTTTTCAGAAGAAAGCCAGCAATGATGTTGGTCTCGTTAATGAGAAATTCTAGAATGAGATATGGAAGTGTTCTAGCAAAAGAGGTAGATTGTACATACAGCCATGCTGTAAAAATTCTTCAAACCCTACAAGAACTTAAGTTAGTTGAATTTGAGAAAAAAGGAAGAATAAAACTAATTAAGTTGACAAAAAAGGGTAGAGAAGTTGCAAAGGCTATATCTGATATACAGACTAAGATAAAGTAACTATTTTTTAACTTTCATAGTGAATTCGAGAATAACCTTAATAGTAATTATTTTATTTTCTTTTTTATTTTAATAAGATTTAAATACTTTATTTTTTAGTTCATTATATGGAAAAAAAGGAAAAATTTCCTTCAAGTTTTGAAGAATTCTATAAAAAAATAACAGAACTGAATAAAAACAATAAATTAAAGATTAATAAGGAAGTTGCCAGAAAGTATTATGATTATATAAAAAGCATAAAAGAAGGGCCAACTTATGAAGAATCTACAACAAAATTTAAATCTGGTTTAACAGAAAAGGAAAAACAGGATATTGGTGATGCGGCATATGAGCTTGAAAAGATGATGAAAAAAAGACCTACAACAAAAGAAGAATTTAAAAATTCAATATTTAAAAACCTTACAGGGAGTATAAAATTTATAAACAAAGATACCAAAGATTATTTTGATAAGTGTCCTAATTGTGGGAACTCTCTAATTTTTACGAGAGGCTCTTCTATATCTGATATATCAGGGTTTTATCCAAAAGGATGTTTTTGTCTTAATTGTGGAAAATCTTTTTTGAAAGATTATTGGAAATTAAGGGAGATAGAGAGGCCTATTTTTCAAAGGAGTCCTCTTAAAACTTAAGTCTCAGTTAAAAATCTAAAAAATTTAGAATTACCCTGGACCTTCTCCATATGCCTTCATCCCAATTTTCATTGCTTCATTAAGATTTTGAGTGTACTTTTTTTTGTTTAATCCTTGTGAAGAAGTAAAGGTTTTTGTCAGTGAATTAATTGTTTCTGCTCTTTTGTCTCCTTTAGAGTTCATATCTATTTTATATTGTTTAAATAACTGATCATCTATTTCTTTTTTCAAATCATTCAATCCAAAGATTTCTGCCTTTGCTCTATGAGCAGAAATCTTTTCATATGCAAAGTCATAAGTGTTTTTTTCTTCATTCCAGTCCCATACTTCATTTTGGGCAATGTTTTTTGCTCCTTTCAATTGCTTTGTTAATTGGTTTTTTACTGCTTCTCCTGCTTTTTCATCTCCAAACTTTTCTTTCATTAAAATATCTGCTGATACTTCTTCATATTGTTCTGCTATTCTTCCTCTTCTTTCGTCTGGGGCATCGTCTTCAGTTGGGACTCCCCAAGATTTAATTGTTGCATGACCTAGTTCATGTCCAACTTTATTATGCAAATGTTTATCCTTTTTATCTGGAATAGCAATCATTCCAGTGTTTGCGTCATAGGTAGGGGTTGTTATTTTTTTCTTTCCTTCAATTTGTACAAAAATTCCTAGTTTTTTTATGTCTTCTCTTCCTGATTCATCCCACATTTTTTCATATGTTTCATTTTTATTTGCAAAATAAAAGCCATTTAAACTTCCTTTGGATTTAATTTTTGAAATTTCATCAGAATTAGATAAAAGAGTTTTTTCTAATTTATTATCAAGAATTTTTCTTTTTACATCATCGTTTCCTTTTATTTCTAATTCTGTAGAATCCTCTATTTTGTTAAGTCTTGTAGAATATTCTATTTCTTTTTTAAAATCCTCATATTCTTTATCTTCTGTTTTTTCTTTTTCTCCTTTTTTTACTGAATCAGGGGTATATCCTTCTTCTGGATCTCTTTTTATTGAATATGAACCTCTATCAAAAGAATGGGAAACATCTGCCATTTTATTCAAAAGGTTTCTCCTCTTCTTCATCTTTTTTGCATATTTTTTCTTAATCTTTTCTATTATCTGTTCTTCTGTTCTTGGATATTTTCCCATTTTAATCTGAATGTAAATACAAATCCTCCATTAATTTAGCTGTTTCTTTAAATTGCAACCCATATTTTTCAATCATTGCAGATAATGCACTTTCAAAATTATGTGCATTTGAATATTTATATCTTTCAACTCTTTCAAACTTGTCTTGATTTATTTTAAAAGATTGAACATTAAACCCTCCATTATTTATAATGGCATTTTTCTCAAATGTTAAATCCCATGGTCTCTGGTATTCCTGGGCTAATAAAAAACCCTCTCTTCCCTTCATCATTCCAAAAGAAGGATTTTCCATATCAAGTGGTTCGTGTGCAGTTTTTTCTTTTTCATCTTTATGGGGCATTTCTAAACCCATTCCCTCTATAGAATGAGGTAAATCATCTATGTCCACCCATCCAGAAGTTTTAAACACTGTATAGTCTTCCTGATCTGAATTTTCTATTAAGTCTATGCCTTTTCCTTCATACAACTGAAAATCATACCCACTATCAATGCAACATATATTAGCTAACATATTTTCTCTATCATTCATATCTGATAAAGAATATCTCTCTATGCTTGTTGTTTTTACTGGCTCATTTGTCCAAGGGTCTATTATCTCACTCACAAAATCCTTTGGAAGAACTTTATCATTACCAATGAGTTTAGTAGGTTCATAAGAATTATCTGGTGTTTTATCTTTTTCTTTATTGGAACTTTTTTTAGGTTTTACTAGATATTCATCCATTTCTTTTATTATATTGCTAACTATCTCTTCTGATTCAGAAGATACTTCTGTTAAATGTTTTTTTAAAGAGGGGAGTAATGATGAAATATATCCTCTAAACCTAGATTCAATTTCACCTGGTTCTGTTTTTTGTTTATCTAAATTTTTAAGATAATTCATTGTATGTGATAGAGATTTGTTCGCTTTGTCTAATGAAAAATCTTTTTCTTTTGAATTAAGTAATTTTTCTAATTCAGAATAATATCTTTTTCCAAAAACAGTTGATTCTATTCTTTTTTTATTTATATTCGCTAAACCAAGTTTTTCAAATCTTGATGGAAGAGTATATCTTGTTGTATGGGTTCCAATATTTTTTTCTTTAAGACGTTCTATAAAATTAGCTTGTCCTACTCCTGTTTTTTTCTTGTTTGTTTTTGCATAATAATAATCTCCATTTTGTATTCTTCTTTCTATCTCTTCATTATCTGGATAACCCTCAAAAATAATATATGTTTCTTTTTCATTTTCATTAGATGTTTCTCCTTCTAATTCTAAAAGAGATTCCAAACCAAGTATTACATTTCTTCCAACACTCAAATTGGTCTTTTTAGTTGTTTTTTTAAAATTATTTTTTTTATTTTTTCCCAATAAAACATTTTTTTTATGATTTAATTTTCCTGTTATTGAAACCCCGTAAAGAAAATCAAATATCTGTCTTGACTTGCCTGCATAAGCATTTCCCCAGTCAAACTCTTTTAAATTCTCCAGCTCTTCTAAAACTTTTTCAGGTTCTAAGGAACTAAGATTCATTCTATATATCTGGTCGTCTCTTATAATATCTTTTTTATATTTTTTAGAAAGATTTCTTGCTCCTTCTACTACTGAAAGAAAAATATGAGCCCCGGCTACATCCATATCTGTAGCTGCTATTACTTTATCAAGATTAATTTTTTCTCCATTAGGAAGTTTCTGAAAAGCCAAAATTTGGTTAAAAAACCTGCTTCTTGCTAAATAAGAAATACCTCCATTCTTTTTTGCTTTCATAGAACCTCCCAACCATAATCGAGATTCCATATCTTTCCAGTCCTTGCTATTAGTAACTACATCAAGAAGTTTACCTCCCTTAAAATTAAAATCATATGGTGAACCGCTTGTATCAAATATCAAATATCTTTCATCTCCTCTAACCAAATCATAATAATTTATTTCTTCTTTTATTATTTCTCTTTCTCCTTTTTTTCTAAAAATTTCATTTTGACGATTAATTCTTGACCTTACTGCTCTAGCATGATTATCCCCTTGTTCACTAATATGTTCAATTTGCATTGAATATTTTTTAGGAAAACCTTTTCTTGTTAAATAAAATCTTTTTGATTCCTGAATATCCAGAGACTGAGAATTATAATCATAATTATCTGGCCTAAAAGTTATAATATCTTTTTGTAATTTTTTACATTTACCTCTTTCGTCAAAACTATTAGGAGATATTGCTCTTACAATCTTATCTGAAATTCCTGGTTTTTCTGTTATTATAGTATTTAGATTATGCATTTTTATAAAACTCCCTTATTTTTTCAGCCATTTTATCTATTGATATAAATTTTTCATGAACCTTTTCTCCTTCTATTCCTTTTTTAATTGTACTTATCAAACCCACATCATAATTTTCTGAAGGAATAACTACAAAAGAATTTTTTGAATCCTTTTCATTTATGTCAGAAAATACTTCAGGCAGTAATCTCCTATTTCTATTTGCATTTCTAAGACTAAGATACTCATAATCTCTTGGGTCTTCTGTTTTAAGATTCTTTACTCCTAAAACCCTTTCATCAATTAGAATTAGTGGTGCTCTATCTGTGTTTGTTCTATGTGCTCTTCCTAAGGATTGAGAGGTTTTTCTTAGTGCGTCGTGTCTATAAGCTAAATCCTCTCCTAACTCTCTATCTCCTTTTTGAAAAAAGAAATAATCTGATCTAATCTTTTCAAGGTTTTTAATATTGCTTTGATCTTGGTAAGGTAAGCCAATACAAACTATCATCTCCATCTCATTTCCTCTATAATCTATTCCTTCTGATAAACTTCCTCCCTCAACACCCAACAAAACATTTGTTTTCTTATGATTTCCCATCTTTTTATATAACTCAATCTTTTCCTCTAAACTTTTTCCTTTAGATGAATCTCCTAAAAATTTAGCAATTTTTTCTGTATCATCTTTTTTTATTAAATTTTCACTTTTTTCTCCAGCATATGCAATCATATTAAATTTCTGCCTTTTCTTTAAATCTTCAAGAATTTCATGTGTTTCTAAAACAGAATCATTGCTACTGCAAAAAATCCCTATATTTTTTCCTTTTGCTTCTTCTATAGATGTCTCTAAAACCTGTTCTATTATTTTATTTTCTCTTTGTGTAAATTTTTTATTTACTTCTGAATCCTTTAGACCACTTGAATTAACCCCACTTACAATAAAAGCAGAGTAATTTTTTTTAGGAAATACCGATTCTATCTCAGCCACAAGAGGGTTGTTTAACCCCATTGCATAAGAAGTATCTTCTACTGGAGCAAGGGTTGCACTTGTAAATATTTTTGAATCAAATTCCTTAGTCATAGAATCTATTGCTCTCCCAGGATGTAATGTATTTATCTTAAAAGAATGATCTTCATCAATAGAGGTTGTATACTCAAGAGGATTTTTTTCAACAAAAGAAAGAGGCTCTAAAATATTAAGGAGATTAAAAAAATCTGTTTCTACTAAAAATCCTTTTTTTGAAATTGAAAGAGCTTCTCTAAACTCTGGTTCATTTAAATCATTTTTTATTTTTTCCTTAAATTCACTAATACTTAGATTAGTCTTGTCCTTAAAATCTTCTGATATCTTAGACCATAATTCAAAATTATCTCCCTCACTTAATAACTCCTCTAAATTATCCTTTTTTGCTTTCTTAATATTCTTTTTTATAGTATTATCAAGAATATCATAATTATAATCATTTTCAAGAATTTTAGATCTTGAACTAGGAACAAAAAAATAATTACCATGTTTATCAGAATCTTCTAATTCTTCCCTAAATTCAAATAGATCTCTCTTATTGTAAAGTCCTTCTCCATTTCCATAGGATAAAAAAGGCATATTAAGTGCATCCCCTAAAAAATTATGTGCTTCATCCATTAAAAGAACGGTTTTTCCATGATTGCCTCCTAATATTCTTTCTTTCCATTGACTGTCTGAGAGATATCTGGAGGTGCATGCAACAATTTTTGCTCTTCTGGATTTTTCTCTTATAGCAGAATAAGGGCAACGCCCTTCTTGTTTTTCATTTATTAAGAAATCATCATTCATTACTTGTACGTGATTTGCAGAAGTATTTCTATGATCTTGAAATTTAGAATATTTTAGTTTAGGTGTACAATTAGCACAAGATTCAATATCACATATGTTTTTTGATATTCTACTTTGTCCTATATAATATGAAAGATCAATATGAGAAAGCTCTGGACTTTGTTTTAACACTGAGCCAAGATCATTCATTATATTCATAACTTGTGAAACTGTACGAGTGGCATAAATAACCCTATTTTCAGGATTTTCAAGAAAAGGCAACACAGAAGAAAAAAGAGCTCTTGTTTTTCCTAATCCTGTGGGTCCTTCAACAACAACATCTCTTTCTTTAGTTATTCCTTCATAAGCTAAAAGAGCGTATTGGACTTGTTGGGGTCTAAATTCACTGGATTTTCCTTCAAGTGAACCTATTGCAAATGGGTAATTTTTTAAATAAGGATACAAATCAAGTGAGTACTCAAATTGTCTCTGTTTCTCCTGTGGAGTCATAAAAAAGACTAATTATTTTAATATTTAAAGTTTTTTATTATAAGAGAAAATTACAGGATGTATTTCTTGGAAGGATTTGGTTTTATACTCTCTTTTTTCCTTCATATTTTCTCTTAATGTTCTTGTATAAGTTTTTTGTATGGCTTTCTCTTGCTTCAAAGTCATATCTCCTTCAAAAGGATTATTATTCTATGATTATTCCTTTAGAAATAAAAAA
>DATFJM010000053.1:0-6039 GCA_035269225.1 Candidatus Nanoarchaeia archaeon | reverse complement strand
TAATGAAATAGAATCTCTTATATCCCAGATTCTTTTTCCAAATTTTTCTGCAACTTTTTTATAGTCCATGAAAAATAATCTTAACTTTAATTTAAAAGCATTTCTACTTACAATCCTCTTTCTTTTTTTATTGCCATTGGTGCTTCTCCTCCGTGCCATGTGAAACGAGGCCTTATTCTCATTGAATAAATTCTTTCTGAAGTATCATCCAGAATTATAGCTGAACCTTTTTCTGAAGGCAATTCATCCATTTGTTGTTTTATACCTTTTAATAAATAAGTCTGCATAATCTCTCCCAATGCACTTACATCCTGTTGAGAAGTAACTCTATGGGATAAAAGTAAATCAGATTGTGTCATAACATCCCCATGTATCTTTCCTGGCTGCTGCGTTGCTAAAACTATTGATATTCCTGGTTGTCTACCCTCCCTAAGTAATTGAACAAGCGCATCAGTAGCAGCAGTCTTACCTTCTGCAGGAAGGAATTCATGAGCCTCATCAATAAAGACCCATACCAAAGGATCTTCTTTTTTAAGATCAGAACCAATTTCAAGACTCTTTGAAACTGCCTTTATTTCTTCTCTTTTTCTTGCAGCCATTCTTTGGTTGAATATTTTTCTTGAAACCAAACTAATAACTAATGCCCTTACATTAAATGCACCTACTGCATTATAAACACTTAAATCCAAAACAGAAGTTGTTCCTGCATTAACTAAATCCTGTACAGAAGTTGATTGTTTTGGATCTTTTGAAAAAACCCCCCATGTATTGGCTGCCTTGAATAAACTTATTGCAGCATTTTTACTTTCTGTTGTTGATCTATCATCATTATCTATTTTTTCAATCATATCATCAATAGTGTATTCTTTTTTTTCTTCCTTAAGTTCGATTATTACCCTTTCAATTAAAACAGAAATAGGATTAATTAAATCAAGACCAAAAGTTAGAATCCAATCTTCTGGTTCCATTTCAGATATATCTAAAGCAAAAGGTTCATCAACAGGGATTCCATCTTCTATATATTGATCATAATATCCAAAAGGGACAAATATTTTTGTTGGAAGGTTTTTTGGTTTTAAATTCCACTCCCTTAAAAGATCTTTATCTTTTTCATTTGCATATTTCATAGTCCAATAGATACCCATAGTATCAAAAATAAGTGAAGCTATATTCTGGCTTACTTCTTTTGGTAAATTAGATAACTCTTCTGCTAATACTCCCAGAGTATAGGATTTTCCAGAACCTCTTTTTCCTGCAACCAAAAGAACATGACTTCTCACCACATCCATAAAAATATTATTGCTAAGGGAATTATAATTTCCCATTTTTACATAACCTTTTCCAATAAAAATAGTTCCTCTCTTCCCAAAATCTTTTTTATCTGAAGCATTTCTTCCAACAACTATATCATATGGCATTTTCTTTCTCCTGAATAAAAGAATAAAGAGGGCTTTATATTTTTAATGGATTTTCAATAAATTTAAATATTACTTATTATTTTCTTAGTTATGAAAATGAGGGTTAAATCAAATTTTATTGCAATAATTTTCATGCTTTTGGGTCTTTATGTATTAAATAAAGGATTATCTTTATTTAAAATTCCTGAATCTCTCGCTAATATAGAAGATATTATTTTTGCTATTTCAGGGATATTGCTTATTTTTGGAGGATTTAATTTCATGAGGTTTGGGAGTAGAAAAAGGCATTAAGGTTAATTTTAAATATGTTCGTTTTTTATAAATCACATGCTAAAATCAAATAAAAGAGGCCAAGTAACAATTTTTATAATAATTTCAGTTTTAATAGTGATTAGTGTTTCCTTATTTTTTATTTTAAGAAGTGATTTTATAACAAAAAACACAAATGAGATAAATGTGGATCCAGCAATACAGCCTATTTATAATTATGTTGATAATTGTGTTGAATCCTCTTCAAGAGAAGTTATACATACTATTGGGGCAGGAGGAGGATATTATGAAATAAGGCCCGAAGTTTCTACAGAAGTTTTAGGAATTACTTATTATATCAAAGATGGAAAAAATATAATGCCCTCTAAAAATATAATTGCAAATCAGATTTCAGGAAACATTGAAACACAATTAGAAAATTGCACCTCTGATTTAAATAAGGAGTTTAATGATTATTATATTAAGAAAAAAAATTCTTCTGTAGAAACAAAAATAAAATCAGAAGAAGTCATAATTAAAGTAGAATATCCTATTTTAATAAGAAAAGAAGAATCAAGATATGATATAAAAGAATTTGAATCCAGAATTCCTATTAAATTAGGCATTATGTATGATGCCATAAAAGAATTTGTTACTAAAGAAATCAATAGTAATGAAGGAATTGATGTTTCTGATATGTCAGAAATAGCCTCTGAGTATAAACTTGATTTCAATATTATTCAGATTGATGAAAAAGGAGATAAATTTTTGTTTATGGTGACAGAATCCCAAAAAGAAATAAACAATAAAACTTTTATTTACTCTTTTGCTAATGAATACTAAAATGAAAACAAATAAAATGAAAACAAATATCTTTGTAATGATTCTATTAGTTATTGTTTTAGGGAGTATGTTTTATTTTTCTACTGAATATTCAATAACAGGTTATGCTACAACAACTAATTCTAGTCTCGCAAGTGGATTGAATCAAGAAGGATTTATAGTGGATGTTACAGATGAAGGTAATTGTGAGGATTTTGGAACAATGAATAATGTTAATTATGTAAAAAATAAAAATGGAGAAAAAAAGCTTGGTTCAGGAACAGTTGATTTTAATGAAGAAGATTGTAAAGCCGATATTTCAAAACTAATTAAAAATGGAAGGGATATGCAAGTTAAAGGAGTTACTCTTTCAAGTAAAAAAAATAGTAATAAATATTTTTTTAATGCTTCTAAAAACCAGACAGGTACAATAACAATAGACGGAAAGACTATTAAGCTAAATAAAGGAGATTCACTTGTTCTTAACTCTACTTCAGGGATGATTCAAAAAGGGAAATTTAGTATTGATGAGCCAGGAGAATCTATGGATATAGGTCCTTTTGAAACAACTCTTGAAAAAGGAAAAGTTAATTATGATGCAGAAAAAAAAATATTAGAACTTCCAAAAGGTTCTAAAATAAAAATAAAAGATGCACAGACTCTCAATTCATTAATGGGAGAGGGAGGGTATTTTGATTTAAAAGGGGAAAAAATACAAATGAATAAGGAATTATATAATGGCCTTGTTTCTTTTTCTCCAAAAAAAGCAGGCAGATTTGGAAAATTTTCAGGAGATTTAAGAATTAATAGGCCAAAAACAAAATTCAAACAAAATGTGGGAGATGAAGAAAAGACAATGAAATATATGGCCTCTATTCCAAAAGGAGAAAAAATTGGTTTCCCTGATGCAGGAATAGAAATAGGGGCATCTTCTTTTTCAGATACTCATTTATTTTTTGAACAAGGAAATTATTTTCAAAAAATAAAATCAGAAGATGGAGATATGATGGAGGTTTTAGGCACTTCTGATTATTATTTAAAAGGAATTGGAGGAAGAAATTATCTGGCTTTAACAGATAATGAAATTTCAGGAAGAGATTGGGGAGATAATTCCATGAAGACCATAACTTTTGAGGAAGGTGCAAATATTGCTGGATTTAATATAAAACAAGGCCAGCATCTCAAAACAAAATTTAAAAATGATTTCCATATAAAAGAAGGAAATGTTTATGTTCATAAAGGAAACTTTAGAATAGAAAATGGTGCAGATAAAATAATAAGAGAAGGAGGAACAATGGAACTAAATCTTTTAGGAGGGGAAACAGGAAAATCTGGAGTAGATTTTAACATATTTAAAACTCATTATGGGGAAGGGAAGGAGAAAAAATTAATTCATGGAAGAGTAGGTAACCAATTAGGAAATAATGCATATCTATCTAATTTTCAGCTTGTTGATGAAAGTCTTGAATACAGACAAGGTTCCAGAAGAACTCAAAATGACTTTGTTGGGGGGGTTAAAATAATCAATAAACAAGGAGAGTTATTTAGTGTTCAAAATCCAGAAAACCCACAAGGAAATATAAAAATAGACTTACTTAATACAGACAATATTCCTGAAGAATATAAAAGACTTCTTAGAAATCAGATAAATTCTCAAAAAGCCCCTCCAGGGTATAGATATATTGGAAAATTTTAATCTTTATTAAAAAAATATTTTAGTAACTCTTGCCTATGTAAATAACATATTTAGCAGGATTTCCAGAATAAACACAACTATCTTTTTCTTCTGGTTTTTCATCATCTGAAATACATAATATTTTTGCACCACCTGTTTTTTCTTTTATCCAGTCTTCAGATTCCTGCTTACCATCCCAAAAAGTTTTTACTATTTTTTTATTATTTATTGCCTTTGTTGTTTCGTTCATATTTTTTGTTTTTACAATAGTTTCATTAAGAAGTTTTTCTGCTTTTTCATAAAGAGAATTATGTATGTTATCAAGTGTATTTGCTATTGTGTTATTCATATTTCTTAATTTTACTTCTTGTTTCTCTCTATTATCTCTTCTTACTATTACTACCTGATCTTTTTCAATATCATTAGGTCCTATTTCTATTCTTAGAGGAATACCTTTCATCTCAAGTTCATTAAATTTATATCCAGGAGAATATTCCTCTCTATCATCTATATTAATTCTAAAACCATTATAAGCCAATTCTTCTTTAATTTCTTCTGCTTTTTGTATTATTTTTTCTTTATCAGCATCTTTCTTAAATATTGGAACAATTGTCATTTGTTTTTCTGCAACCCTTGGACTTAAAACTAAACCTTTGTTATCAGAATGCATTAAAATTGCTATTCCAACACTTCTTGTAGAAATACCCCACGAAGTTTGCCATGGTGATTGTTTTTCTTCATTTTTATCCATATAAGAAATATCAAAAGCCTTTGCAAAATTTTGCCCTAATAAATGAGAAGTTGCTCCTTGTGCTGCTTTTCCATTTGGTAAAATGACTTCTGTTGTTAAGCTATAATCTGCTCCTGCAAATTTTTCTTTTTCTGTTTTTTTTCCTTTTATTACAGGTAATGCATACATTTCCTTATAAATATCTGCATAAAAATCTCTTATCTTATCAATCTCATTTGCTGCCTCTTCACGGGTTTCAAATACAGAATGTCCTTCCTGCCATAAAAACTCTCTTGCTCTTATAAAAGGCATTGGATTCTTGAATTCCCATCTTACTACATTACACCACTGATTAATTCTTAAGGGTAAATCTCTATGACTTCTAATCCATTTAGCATATGCAGGATAAAAAATTGTTTCTGAAGTGGGTCTTATTGCTAAAGGTTCTTTGAGTTCTGTATTTCCTGATTTTGTAACCCATGCAACTTCTGGTGTAAAACCTTCAACATGTTCTTGCTCTTTCATTAGATTAGATTTTGGAATAAACAAAGGAAACATTGCATTTCTAACTCCATCTTTTTTTATTTTTTTATCAAAGAAATCTCTTACTTGTTCCCATATATAATAAGCTCTTGGTCTTATAATATAGGCTCCTGAAACACTTGTATATTCAATCAGTTCTGCTTTTTGGAGTATTTGAGTGTACCATTCTGAGAAATTTTCATCCTTCTTAACAGTAACTCCTTCCTGAGATTTTCTTTTATTTTCTTGTTTATCTTTAGTCATAATAAAAATCAGGAAATAAGGGTTTAAAATTATTTTGTTAGCCTAAGGTTAATTATAAAAATAGTCTTTTCTTAAATTATTTATAAAATGGACCCGTAGTTCAAGGGATAGAACAACAGGTTTCGGTGACGATGTTTGTTAAAGCAAACTTGTTCGGGTAATAACGAGCAAGCGTCGGAATACCCTGTAAATGGGGGTTCGAGTCCTCCCGGGTCCGTTAAGAAGAGACTCGAAGCCTCGGGTTTAATTCAATTTTCCTTAAGGAAAAGCGGATTAGGTTGAATATCTTTGATATGAAGCCCGAGTCCTCCCAGGTCCGTTGGCATCTTTTCAAAAAAGATAGCATACAAAACCAAACC
>DATFJM010000052.1:0-4924 GCA_035269225.1 Candidatus Nanoarchaeia archaeon | reverse complement strand
GGTGAATGTAAAAACTGTAAATATTTATGGATTTGTGGAGGAAGGTGTTTATATGAAAACTATTCAAGATTATGGCCTAAAGAAGGAAGAGAGTTAATTTGTCAGTCAATTGTCAATCTAATTGAATCTATAAAAAAACGTATTACAGACATAAAAGAGTGTATTATTGGGGGCATTGTAAAAGAGTCGGATTTTAGTTATGAGAAATATTTTGGTCCAGAGATAATTCCTTAGTGTTTATTTTTTATATAAAGAGCTTTTAATGAATATCTTATTATAATTGCAAATAAAACAATTGAACCAATTAATAATGTCCAAAAAACCCATTTAAATAAATTAATATTTACTTTACTATCTTCTGAAATTTTTTCTTGTGTGTTGTTTATGTATGTAGGGTGTTCTCCTGGAGTGTTTTGTTTATAATATAAATACTCATAATAAGATAAGCAATTTCCATTTATTATTTTATAACAAATTTTATCTTTGTCATCATCTCCAGAATTATCATCTCCGTTATCTTCTTTTATATAAAAATCAATTATCTTTTTTGCAGTGTTTCCTGCCTCATCTTCAGCATAAAATATTACTTTATGTTCTCCTACATTAAGATTAATCTCCTGAGAATTAAAATAAGTCCCATCATAATCCATAGTTATATTCTCGTTATTATCTAAACTATAATTTAATTCTCCTGGTTCATTTAAAGAAGCCAAAAAAACTAAATTAGATTTCTCAGGATATTTTTCTCCTTGTTCTGGAAGAAAAACAGTTATTTCTGGTGGAGTAGTATCTGGTTCTGAAATATTTTTAACAGTTAGTGTATATGGTTGAGTATCATAATCCTGTCCATCTGAAACTTTAATTTTAACCTGATAGTCATTGTCTGAATCAACAGATGGTGAATTACCATATATTTTACCATTAGAAGAAATTGATAACCATTCAGGAGATTGAGTTAAAGAATACGTCAAATCATCATTTTCCTGGTCTTCTGCAATAACTTCATATTCATAATAAGAAGATTCATTAACTTCTGTAATTGGAGAAGAAATTATTTTTGGAGGATTATTTTCAGGTTCAGTAACTTCAAAACTTGCTGTTGTAGAATCACTTGCTCCATGAGGGTCTGTAACTGTGAATTTTATGTATTCTTTTCCTGTCCATGATTTTGGATGTCTTAAACTAACTACATTATTGTTATCTATTTCAACAATAATTTTTTGGTTTCCTGAATATGAATAAGTTAATTCTTCTTGAGGATCATCTTCATCACTTGCATAATTATCTAAGTCAAAAGATTCAAAGCTTTCTTCTCCCAAAACTATTGTTTGGTCTAGAATATTATTTATTTCAGGGGGATTATTTGGTTCTTCCAATTCTATTGTAAATGAAACACTGTCTGAATCACTTGCTCCTTCAGAATCTTGTGCATAAACTGTTAATGTATTTGTTCCTTCATTTAATTCATTAGATGGAACATAAAATGTATTTGTTCCTTCTGAACAACTTAGAGAATTTGTATTTCCATTTATCTCATATTCGCAAGTATTTAGATTATTTTCTGAATCATAAATATTAAATTCTGCTGTTATTTCTTTATTCTCAAATGTTTCTCCTTGTTCTGGTGAATTAATTGTAACTTCTGGTGCAGTATTTTCAAAAACATCTTTTACAGTTAATATATAAGATTGAATATCATAGTTCTGTCCATCTGAAACCTTTACTTCAATTCCATAGTCCTTATCTGAATCAACAGATGGTGAATTGCCATAAACTTTTCCATTAGAAGAAATTGATAACCATTCAGGATAATGGTGACTAGGTAATAAAGAGTAAGTTAAATCATCTCCGTCTTCATCAGTTGCTTTAACCTGGTATTCATAATAAGAATCTTCATCAACTTCTTTAATTGGAGAAGAAGTTATCTCAGGAGGATTATTTTCTTGTAGCTCATTAATTTTTATGGATAATGTTTCTGATTGAGAACTTCCTTCACTATCTTCTGCTGAAACAATTAGTTTGTAATTCCCGGGATTCTTATAAATTGATTTATCAAGAGTGTATATTTTATGATAACTATAATCATTAATATTAAGATCATTTTCATATGAATATACTAAATTATATTCTGAATCATATAACTTTACATTAATTTTCATTGAAGGATTCATTGTGCCAATATCTACATTAAAGTCAATTTCCTGATTATAATCAATTTCTTCTTGTTGAGAACCTGTTTCCCAGTCAGAGTAAACAACAACTGCACTTACATTTCCAAATAAAAAAACCATAAAAAATATTCCAAGAATAAATGTTATTAATTTCTTTTTATTCATTTTTGTTTAATATCATATGAAAACCTTATTCCACCAAAAGGGCCGAATTTAGTTCCATAACCTCCTTGTATTCCTAAATTAAACTTATCACTTAAACTAATATTATATCCTCCATATATTTTTCCCGATAAATCTGTTTTAGATTCTGAATTAGTATTATTCTTAAGAACATCTCCATTAGATGAGTGCATTTTTTCTGTGGTTTTTGTTGTATATGACCAGTGTTTTCCTCCAACACCAAAATATAAATTTCCTGGATGCCATTCAATATTCGCTCCAATACCTGTTTGATCAATATTTTGTTCTTTTCCTGAAAAATATCTTCCTGTTTCTCCTAAAGGAGTTTCAACATCTCTAATTGTCTGGTCTTTTGCTTTAGAAAAATCAAAAACTCCTGCAATATTCCCTAGTTTAAAACCAATTCCTGCATCATAAAAATTTTTTCCATAATTTCCCTGTGCAATAAGACTAAAATCTTTATTTGAATTTTTCTTTTCTTTATTTTCTTCTTTTTCTTTTGAAGGATTTACATCATATTCTATGAAGGTTTTTCCTCCTTGTTTTGTATTGTTCTTATTATATCCGTGTAAATAAGATTCTATTCCTTTCCCCTCTATTTTAGGGGATTTTTCATGATGTGTTGAAATATTGGTATAAATAGGTATAGATTGTGTCTTGAGATTATCTTTTGCAGAGCTCTTTGCTCTTATTATATATGCTCCATCTTTAATCTTCCATTCATCCTTTTTTGCATCATAAAGAGAATCTTCTTTAACAGATAATGTTCCATCTTTTAAAGCATTGTTTAGTATTTCTACAGTATTAGAATCGCCTGGATTTTTTTCAGCAAATTTCTCTAAAGAATTTAAATGATTCTTAAATGCTTTTTCCTTTCCTGTTAATTCTCCTTGAGAAACAATGTAATTTTTAATATTAGAGATGCCTTTTTTTGCATTTATAACATCAAAATAAACTTTTCCTTTTTTTGCATGAAACAAAGAATCAAGACTTATTTTTGATTTAGGGGTTAGAGGAACATTTTGTACAAATGTTTTTGCAAAAATTCCATCTCCTGCTGCTGTGATTTTTTTATCATTAGCATAAATATAATTTTTTCCTTGATTATTAGCTGCATTTTGATTAGTTTGTGCAGAAACCTTTGGTGAAGAAAAGAAAAAAGGCAACGCTAAAGTTCCTATTAATGCTGTCTTTTTCAAAAAATTTCCAAAATTTCCTTTTGTTTTTTTTGACTTATTTTTATCTGACTTCATTTTATTTGTCATTTTTTAGTAATAATTATTAGAAGATTTTATTTATAAAGCTTTTGGTTTGTTGTTATGTAAAAGTAACAATCAATTCAAAGGCAATTAAGGAAAAGTTTAAATTTTAATAAAATATTGTTTTAAATAATAAAATAAGCGTGGGTAGTTCAGCGGCAGAATACGTGCTTGCCAAGCATGTGACCCGGGTTCGAATCCCGGCTCGCGCATTGGTCTTTTTCAAAAAAAATACACAGTACAAAAACGAGAATTCGCCAGAAGGTAGGATTCGAAGCTTTAGGTTTATTTTGGATTTCTGAATTTATGAAGAAATACTAAATAGGTTGAACAAGAGTGAGGACTTCTTTCTTTTTTCAATCATTGTTTCCAAATAATTTATAATAATTTCCCTCTATTTTTTCTTCTACATCTTTTAATGAAATACCCTTTATCTCTGCAATTTTTTTATAACTTTCAACAACATTTGCTGGTTCATTATCAGGAAGTTTATCTGGATGTAAGAAAGGAGAATCTGTTTCACAAAATAATTGTTCTATTGGAGTTAATTCAACTAACTTTTGAAAGTGTGTTGCATTTTTTATGTTAGCTGGAACAGAAAGATACCAGCCATTATCAATAATTCTTCTTATTAGTTTCTTTTTTCCAGAAAAACAATGCATCAAAACTTTCTTCGCATTGAGAGATTCTAAGAATTCAATAGTTTCTGTTTCAGCTTTTCTTGAATGAATAACTAATGGTTTATCTATTTCTTTTGAAAGTTCAACAAATTTCTTTAAAGCATTCTTCTGTTTTTCCAAAGTTTTTTTTTCATCTCCTAGACTAGGTTCATTAAGATCAAGACCTACTTCCCCTATTGCCACAATATTTTCTTTATAACTTTTAATAAAACCTATTTCCTTATCTAATTCAGATTCAGAAAGTTTCAGTGTTTCAGAAGGATAAACTCCTAAACAAGCTTCAACTTCTTCATAGTCCTTAGAAAGATTTAATACTTCCCTATTTGTTTTTTTATCTGTTCCACAAGTTAAAATTTTTTCAATTCCTTCTTTTTGAGAATTAGAAATAATTTTAGATAAAGAAATATTTTTACAAGCTTCTAGATGTGAGTGTATATCTATAAACATTTTATAAAAAATGGACCCGGTAAACTCAAGCCTCTGGAAGCTGTTATTAATAATCAAGTTTGCACTTCCACAAACTTTCGGGATTTGGGCCTCACTTACCTATGTTCGTTCAACCTAATCCGCTTAAATTAAAATTTAATCAAATCAAACCCAGGTTCAATTCTTTTTAGTTAAACGGACCCGG
>DATFJM010000051.1:0-12545 GCA_035269225.1 Candidatus Nanoarchaeia archaeon | reverse complement strand
CTCCTCTGAGAGAATCATCACAGAGGCTTTTATGTGGTCTGCAATAACCCTCATTATCTTTTTATTTTCTTTATTTTCATTGGAGTTGTATTTTGTTTTAGAAAGTTCTTCTATTTTTTTTATTATGGGTTTGAAATTTTCAGTTAGATAATCATCTTCTAAACCATTTAATACTGCAACTGTTCTTTCAATACCCATTCCTGTATCTATATTTTTTTGTTTTGCTTCCTGAAAATTGCCTTGATAATCTTTGTTATATTGCATTAAAACATTATTCCATATCTCAACCCAATTTTCTTCATCTTCAGGATTAAATTTTTCCGGGGGGGAGGAAATTTTTGGTTTCCAATAAAAGATCTCTGTATCAGGCCCACAAGGCCCTGTTTTTCCTGCTGGTCCCCACCAGTTATCTTTTTTTGTAAAAGCAATTCTCTTTTTTGAAATTCCCACTGATTCCCATATTTCAGCTGATTCTTTATCTTTAGGTATATTGTTTTTTCTGTCTCCTGCAAAACAAGTTATTGCAAGTTTTTCTTTTGGTATTTGTAAAACTTTTGTTAAAAAATCATAAGACATCTTTATTGCTTGTTTTTTCCAATAATCTCCTAGTGACCAATTACCCAGCATTTCAAAAAAGGTATGGTGTGTGGTGTCTCCTACTTCTTCGATATCTCCTGTTCTTATGCATTTCTGATTTCCTACTAACTTGTTACCATGGGGGTGTTTTTGCCCTAATAAAAAAGGAACTAAAGGATGCATTCCGGCTGTTGTAAAAAGAACAGAAGGATCATTTTGAGGAATTAAACTAGCATTAGGAATTTCTTTATGAGGATAATCTTTGTTTGAAGTAAAAAATTCCAGATATTTTTTAATAAGCTCGTTTCTATTTATTTTTTCCATTTTAAAAAAAGAAAAATCTTGTTTAAAATATTTTTGTTAGAACTTATTCAGGGGATTGTGTATTGATTTGTGTTGATTTTTCTAATTGGGCTAGTTTTTCTTGTATTTTTTCTAATTCTTTATCAATCTTTAGTGTTTCTTCTTTTTTCTTTTCTCCTTTTTTAGATTCCTCTTTCTCTTCATCTTCAGTTAATATTTTTGGTTTTTTTGGCTTGGGCAAGGTTCTTTTTAGATGGTTTATTTCTTTGTTTGCTTTTTTTATTTTTTTATTTGCTTTTTCTTTAAGAGTTAGTTCTTTTTGCCTTAATAACCTATATTTTCTTATGTGTCTTAACATTTTAAGAAATTCTTCTTGTGCAATTAAAACATCTCTTTTAGACATTACTGCTTCTGGTCTTTTGAATCTTACATGGATTACAGGGTCTTCATCTTTCTTCTTTCCTTTACTTGATTTCTTTTTTTTAGAACCTTTTTTAGAAGATTTTTTCTTTTTTGCCATTTTTATTTTAAATATCTAAATAATAATTTATTTATCATTATACTTTAGAAAAGATATCAGAATTAATTTTACTTAATTTTTCTTTAATAGTTTCGACCTTCCCTTCCCATTCTTTTAATTCTTTATCTTCTTCTTTTTTTGTTTCTGAAACCTTTTTTAGTAAATCTTCAACTTCAGAAATTTCATCTTTAATACTATCAAAACTTTCCATACTTTCTTCAAATTTATCTATCCTTACAAAAACAGGCTCATTTGTTTTTTGTTTTGTTGTTTGTGTCGGAGGAACACCATAATTTTTAGTCATTGGAGTTCTTTCTTCAGGGTATTTTCTTTTCATTTGTGATTCCGGCATTTGCATCATTTGTTCTTGTTCTTCCTGAGAACCAGACTCAAAATCATCTGCATCCTCTTTTTCCCCGGAAACAGCTTGTTTTATGCTATTTTGTGAAAATTTATCACCAGTAGAATTATTTGGAAAACTTGGTAGTTTGGGTGGTGTTTCAGAATTCTCTTCTCCTTCAGGCATTTTTGGTAATTCAGGTAACTTAGGAGGTTCATCAGAATATTGATTTTCAGAATTTTTAGAGGACTTTTCCTCTTCTTCGTTTTTTGATTTGTTAAACAACCCCATTTTTTATTCTTTAATATAACCTTTTTGATATATATGAAATATAATACAAGTTTAAAAATCTTTCGATATTTCTCCTCACAAAGACTATCAATAATTATTTAAATTATGTTTGTTTATTTTTTTTATGGGGAAAATTATAGGTGTGATATCTTTAAAAGGAGGTGTTGGAAAAACATCTATTGTAAGTTCATTAGGATATTCTTTATCTAAAAAAGGAAAAAAGATTTTGCTTGTTGATGGAAATTTTTCAGCACCTAATTTAGGAATACATCTTAATGTTTTGGAATCAAAAAAAACCCTTCATGAAATTTTAAGAGGGGAAGTAACTTCTAGCGAGGCAGTTATTGAAATGGAAGATTTTGATTTTCTTCCTGCAAATTTGTTTAATAGATATAAATATAGCCCTCTTAAATTAAAGGATAAATTAAAATATTTAAAGAAAAAATATGATATTATTTTGCTTGATTCTTCTCCCTCATTAAATGAAGAAACACTTGCTGTTATGAATGCTTCAGATGAATTATTAGTAGTTTCAACACCTGATAGACCCACATTAAGCACAACAATAAAATCAGTAAAAATAGCAAAACAAAAAGGAACCCAAATAAATGGTTTAATTTTAAATAAAGTTTATAATAAAAAATTTGAAAATTCATTAGAAGATTCAGAAAAAACACTTGATATTCCTGTGATGGCAGTTATACCTAATGATATTAATTTTCCAAAATCAGTTTCAAAGTTTAAACCAATAACAAAAACAAATCCCAAATCAGAAGCAAGCCAGGAATTGGATAAACTTGCTTCCACTCTCATTGGAGAGAAATATAAAACATGGAAATATCCAAAAATAAGAAATCTGTTTAGATCATTAAAACCAAAAAAACAAGATATAAATAGAACTATTTTTTATGAGAGGGTTTTTAGGGAATAAATCTTTTAAACTATCTTTACTAAATTTCTTTATGATATCATTTAAAGAGGTTTCCAAGGATTTTGGAAATAAAAAAATTCTTAATAAATTTTCTATTAATATAAATAAGGGAGAAGTAGTTGGATTAATAGGTCCTTCTGGAGCAGGAAAATCTGTTTTTATAAAAATGTTAATTGGGTTTTTTAATCCTTCAAAGGGCATTATAAAAAGAGATGAAAAAACAAAAATGGGTTTTTCTATGCAGAATAATTCTTTATATGATTATCTAACTGTTAAACAAAACCTTTGGTATTTTTCAAAAATATATGGTGTTGACAGAAAAACATCTAAAAAAAGAATAAAGACACTTATTAATAATCTTGGTTTAAAAGATTATGAAAAAAAGATTGTAAAAGATATATCAGGAGGAACTAAAAAAAGGGTTGATATTGCGTGTAGCCTTATAAATAACCCCGATGTAATTGTTCTTGACGAACCTTTTGCAGGTTTAGACCCCTCATTAATTGAGAACCTTTTAAATTTCCTAAAAGAGTTGAACAAAAAAGGAAAAACAATTGTTGTATCTTCTCACAGAGTTAGAGAAATACTCTCTATTTCTTCACAAATCTTTTTAGTAAATAAAAAAAATATACGAAACACCACTAAGAGTTATGTAAAAAACTTATACAAAAAATGGTAAATAAAACAGCTGCTATACTAAAAAAGAATTTTAATGTTTTATTTAATGCAAAACTTTCCTCTCTTATTTTTATTTTAGGGCCAATTATACTTATATTAATAATTGGTGCAGCCTTGGGGGACACTTCTATAAAAAATGTTACTGCAGGGGTTTATTATGATGAAGAAACCAATTTTACAGAAAATTTTGTTGATAAGATGGAAGCAAGGTCTTTTGATATAGAAAAAATAACTAATCTAGAAAATTGTAAGAACTTAGTAAAAAAAGGAGAGATAGATGTTTGTATGCATATAAGAAGAGGTAATCTAGACTCTTTCGGAGGATTTAATACAAAATACACACAGAATATAGGGTTATATGTGGATTTTTCAAAACAAAGAACAGTATGGAGTATAATTGGTAGTATAAAAGGAGCTGCAAAACAAGAATCAGATAAGGCAAGAGAGGAGATGGTTTCAAATTTAAAGATTTCTGTAGAAAATGTTCTTTCAGATTTAGATGGACAGAAAAATAGAGTAGATAGTGCAATAGATTCTATAGAATCTATCGAAGAAAATTTTGAAGAAATTTCAGATAATCAAGAAGATTCAAAGACAGAAATGGAAAATATTATTGATAGTACTATAAAAGAGATTTCTGATTTAAGAGATTCATTAGAATTGTTAGAAAATTCAGGGTTACTTACTAATGAATATACTGAAGAGATAACATATGCATTAAGTTCATTAAATACAATTGAAAGTAATATGGAATCTCTTTCTAATATAGTTTATGATGATTTTGGATCTGAAGAAGAATTAGAAGATATTGAAAATGACTATCTCGATCCTGCAAAAGAAGAATTAGTTGATGTTAAAATGTCTATAGAAGAAATAGAAATAAACCTTGAAAATATAAAGAGTTCTGATTTAGAGAGGATTGCGAACCCAATACAAGTAAGTTATTCTTCAGTAATAGGTTCCGAGGAAGGGAGTATAAAGAGTGAATTAGGTTTTTTAGATTATCTTTTTCCAAACTTCTTAATGTTTTTTATTCTTTTTTCTTCTATGATTTATTCTGCAATAAATGTTATGAGAGAAAGAAAATCAAATTCATATATAAGAAATATCTCAAGTAATACAAAAGGAATAAATTTTGTTTTTAGCCAGTTAGTTTCGAGTATATTTATTGTTTTTATCCAGATTTTAATAATTATTTTTATTGCTGATTTTTTTGTTAATTTATCTTTATTTTCCAATCTTACTAATTTTATCCCCTTTCTTCTTTTGTCAATATTTGTTTTTTCACTTATAGGGACTTTTTTAGGATATTTGTTTAATTCACAGGAAAGCTCTATAATAGGAGCAATTTCCATATCCCTTATCTTCTTTATGTTTTCTTCAATAATAGCTCCTGTTGAGACTCTTCCAGGAATAGTTTCAAATATAGTGTATTTCTCTCCTTTTGCATTATTAGAAACAAAATTAAGAATTTTGCTTATATTTAATTCATCTCTTAATTTTTCTTTATATGAATCAATAGCCCTGTCCTCTTTAGTTGCTTTTGTTATTTTTTTAATAGGTATTTTTTATAATAAGAATAAAAGAAAAGAGATCTAGTTTTTTTAATCCAAGGTTTGTTAATATAAAACAAAATAGCCCTGCCAGGATTCGGGCCTCACTTCAGTTCAACCTAATACGCTTAAATTAAAATTTAATCGAATTAAACCAACGGTTCGAATCTTTTCAACAGAAAACAAAATAGCCCTGCCAGGATTCGAACCTGGGTCTATGCCTCTCTTCGCTTCTCTTAAGCAAGAGTGAAAAACTCTTACAGAGTTTTGCTCCAAAGGGCATTATACTTGACCACTGTACTACAGGGCTTTGTAAGACAACCTAA
Source organism: Candidatus Nanoarchaeia archaeon (assembly GCA_035269225.1). Classification (GTDB taxonomy): domain Archaea; phylum Nanobdellota; class Nanobdellia; order Pacearchaeales; family GW2011-AR1; genus DATFJM01. The sequence continues at coordinate 7,027 of DATFJM010000051.1, read as the reverse complement.
CGGTTTTCTTAACAGTCAACTTTCCCTTGAGTTTCTACTCAGGGTTGATTGACAACCTAGCTTTTTTAATAATAAATCAATTATTGTTTTTTTATTTATAAGGTTTTTGAATTTAGAAAAATTAATAAACTAAGAGAGGTTTTTTGTTTTATGAATAAAAGAGGACAATTTTATCTTATGGTTTCAGCAGTTATTATTGCTGTAATGGTTGGATTTTTGTCAACACAAAACTTTGTTATTGAAAAATCTTCTGTTGATTTTTCCCATCTAGAAGAGGAAATGCAAATAGAAAGTGAAAAAATCATGGATTATGCTTTATATAATGATGATTATTCTATTTTAGATGATTTTACAAGAGAGTATTCAGAATATCTAAATAATAAAGCAGATGTAATCTATATTGTTAATTCTTCTGGAAAACTTGATGTTTATAAATATGATGAAGATTTAAATAGACAGAACATAGAAAATTATTATAATTTAGAAGACAAGGTTATTGTTCCTTTTTATTCAAATAATTATACCTTTAATTTAAATAAAGGGGAAGATTTTTATTTCATACTTACTAAGGAAGAAAAAGGAGAAAGATATGTTATCACAAATAAAATCTAATAAAAGAGGAATCAGTGTTGTTATAGGTTATGTTTTATTAGTTAGTTTCGCAATTATCCTTAGCATAGTTGTTTATACATGGATGAAAAGCTATGTTCCTAAAGAAGATTTAAGATGTGAAGAAGGAGTTTCATTAATTATTGATGATTATTCTTGTCAGGATTCAGATAAATTAAATATTACTTTAAGAAATAATGGATTATTTAATTTAGATGGTTTTTTAATAAGGGCTAAAAATGATTCAAATAAAGAGATTGCAACAATAGATTTGTCAAAAAATCTTATTTTTGAAAAAGAAAAAGATTATTTTTCAGCAGGTGGAAAAGTTTTTTTATCTGAAGAAGAGAATTCTCTAAAACCTAAAGAAAAAGTTAGCATTATTTTTGATATAGAGGAATATTCTAAAATAGAAGAAATAGAATTAATTCCATTTAAATATGTAGAGGTAAATAATAAAAATCTTCAGGCAATTTGTGGAAATGCAAAGATAACAAATAGTATTGATTGCTAGTAAAAATCCAAAAACTTTATTAATTTTAGTAGGGTTGTAGGAATAATTAAAATGAGGTTAAAATATTTTTATAAGAGACAAAGAAAAAGAGGGTTATCTCCTGTAGTTGCTACAGTTTTACTTATATCTATGGTAGTTGCTATTGCAGTCATAGTTTTTCTTTGGTTCCGAGGTATGGTGGAAGAACCAATTACAAAATTTGAGGGAAAAAACATAGAGTTAGTTTGTGATGATGTTGATTTTGATGCAGATTATTCAAATGGTTTTTTAGATATATCCAATATTGCTTCTAAAAATATTCCTATTTATGATATTAATATCAGGATATTGTCAAAAGGAAGTGAGAATACAAAAAAATTAAGTGAGATTTCAGAAGATTGGCCAAAAAAAGGACTTAATCCCGGAGAAGTTTATTCTGGAAATATAGAGAATTCAGTGGGAAACCCCGATTCAATAACTTTAATCCCTGTGTTATTAGGAAATTCAGAAGATGGAACAAAAACACATGTTTGTGAAGAATCAGATGGTGTAGAAATAAATAATGTTTAAAATAAAGATGACAAAAAAAAGAGGTCTTTCAGGAGTTATTTCTGTAGTAATAATAATTGCTTTAGTAATGGCTGCAATTGTGATTGTTTGGAATTTTGTTGAAAATACAATAACAGATCAGATAGAAAATACAGAATCTTGCTATAATGCAAGACAAAAATTGAGTTTTGATAATGATTATACTTGTTATAATATTACTCCAGATTCAAGTGAGATAAGGGTTAAAATTGATAGAGGGGATGTTGATATTGATGGGGCATTAATCTCAATTAAATCAGAATCTAACACGATATCTTATGAAATAAATTCTGAAGCAAGAGAATTGGATGGTATGACTAATTATCCTGAGAGAAAAGGGACAATTATTCTTCCTGGAAAAGATAAGGGCAGAACATACATTATTAGGAATCTGGAACTTAACAATTCTTTTGAAGATGTTGCTAGTTTGAGATTATCTTTATATCCAATTATTGGAGATGATAAATGTGAAAAATCAGATTCAATAAATAATCTTTATGATTGCTCAGTTTTTAATTAAAATGAAATCTAAAAAAGCACAGGTTTGGGTAGAAACAGTTGTTTATACTTTAATAGCATTTGCTATGATAGGGTTGGTTCTTTCTTTTATTAAACCCAACATAGATGAAAATAAAGATAAAGCAATTTTAGAACAAAGTGTAAATATTATGAATAGGATAAATTATAAAATGAATGAAATAAAAGATGTTCAGGGTAATAAGAGAAGATTGGAATTATCAATTGAAAAAGGCTTTCTTGTTATAGATGGTATAGAGGATAGGATTTCTTTTGAATTAGAAGAAAGTAATTATAAATATAGTGAGCCAGGAACATTTGTGGAAGATGGAGATTTTGTTTTTTATACAATGAAAAAAGGGAAATATTATGAAGTGAATATAACAAGAGATTATAATAATTATGACCTTGTTTTTCAGGGGGAAGATAAAGTTAAAAGAATACATGCTTCACCTACAAAATATTTTTTATTTTTGTCCAGTAAAAAAAATGAGGATAATGGAAAGATGCAAATAAATTTTGAAATAAACTAAAGAAAATGCCAAGTAAAAAAAACCAAAATAATATAGAAGATTATGAAAAAGTAGACATAAATTTTTCACCTAAAATACCTCCTCTTAAGACTGAAAAAGATAAAACTAAAATTGATGTTAGATACAGTTTAATTTCTCCTTTTGCTTATGCACATATTTATTGGGATGATAATGAAAACGAGTTAGTTTATGATTTAGAAGAACCTGTTTTAACAGAAGAAGAAAAAGAGGACAGAAAAAACATAACACATGTCATGAGAAATTTAATAAATTATGAAGAAATTGTTGAAAAAGGAAGAGATGCTTTATTGGATTATATACATAAAAGATTAAAAATAATTGTTATTGAGATGGGTTTAGAGGTTTCTTATGAAAGTTTTAAGAAAATTTATTATTATATGTGTAGAGATTTTATTGGTTTTAATGAAATAGACCCTGTTTTAAATGATTATTTTGTTGAAGACATAGAATGTAATGGTGTGAATACTCCTGTTTATCTTATCCACAGAAAATACAGAAATTTGAAAACAAATATCATATATAATGATCTGGAAAATCTAAAAAGCTTTGTAGAAAAACTTGCTCAAAGAGCTAAGAAATATATTTCTTATGCACAACCCATTTTAGATGGGAGTTTGCCTGATGGTTCAAGAGTTAATGCCACTTATACAGAGGATATAACAAGCAGAGGACCTACATATACAATAAGAAAATTCACAAAGGTACCATGGACACCTACACAACTAATATCTTTTAAAACACTTAATTCTGAGATGATGGCTTTTTTATGGATGCTTGTAAAATATAAAATGAGTCTTTTAATAGCAGGAGGAACTGCTTCTGGTAAAACCACTTTATTGAATGCAATTGCTTTTTTCATCCCTCCAGAAGCAAGAGTTGTTTCAATTGAAGATACAAGAGAAATAAATTTGCCAAGAGAAAACTGGTTACCAAGTGTTTCAAGAAATGCTACAGGGGTTGGAAATTTGGGGGAAGTGGGTCTTTACACTTTATTAAGGGCTTCTTTTAGACAGAACCCTGATTATGTTATTGTGGGTGAGGTAAGAGGTAAGGAAGCTTCTGTTTTGTTTCAGGGTATGGCATCAGGACACCCTTCTATAAGCACGATACATGCAGATTCTATTGGAACAGTTGTAAAAAGACTTGAAACAAGACCTATTGAGCTTTCCCCCACACTAATGAATGTATTAGATGCTATTTGTGTTATGACCCACGCAATTGTTGATAAGCAGGACACAAGAAAATTAAGAGAAATATCTGAGATAGTTAATGTGAATTCAAAAGGTGTAGCCCTTACAAATACACCATTTAAATGGAATCCCCAAAATGATAGTTTTTATTTTAAGAGTGAAAGTAAAATATTTGAAAAAATTCAAAAAAGATTTGGTATGAATAGAAATCAGGTTTTAAATGAATTTGATTCTAAAGTTAAATTATTAAAGACATTAACTCAAAAGAAAGTTTTTGGGTTTAAAGAGTTCCAAAAAATTATAATGAGATATTATAAGGAACCAGAAAAAGTCTTGAGAGAATACAATATCAGATAAACAAAATATTTAATAATCCTTTTTACATTCTTCTTTATAAATGAGGTGGATATAATGAACAATAATGAGATACCTGTTATTATTAATTTATTTGAAAGATTAGAAAAGATTAGTAGAGATATTGAAGAATCTAAAAAAGAGAACAATCTTCAGAATTTTAATGAATTAAAAAAGGAATTTCTTGAGGTACAAAAAGAAATATCTAAGAAAATAAAATGAATGAAAAAACTTCTTTTTCCTCAAAAATATCAAGTAAAGCAGAGAAAGCAAGAAATTTGTTAAGAGAGATTAACAGATTAAATAAAAAAAAGAATGCTTCTGATAGTAAGAAGGAAAAAGAGAGAGTTTCCTATAGATTGAATTCAACTAAAAAGGAATTAGAAAAAATAAATTCAAAAATCTCTAATATTTTTGATGATTTTTATGGAAACAAAAAGGATAAAAAACAAAACAATGCAAGAGAAAACTTAAAAAATGAAATTACTGATTTAGAAAAAATAACACTTAACAGGATTCTAAAAAAGAGAAGCTCAGAATCTAAGAAAAAGAAAAAAGAAAAACAGGACAAGAATAAAAGAAATTATTCTAAAACAGCTTCAAAGATGTTTTCTAAAACTTCTAAAAGATTAATCAATAAAGGACTTTTCCAAAATCTTGAGAATAATCTTACAAAAGCTAATCTGGGTTATACAGCAAGAGGTTATTTATCTGTTATTTTTTTAAATACTCTTATTTCTTTTTTCATTGCATTATTCTTTGTTTTTCTTTTTTCCTTTTTTAGTATTTCTTTAACTCCTCCTTTTTTTAATGGTTTGTCAGATTCTTTTTTTTCAAAATTTATAGGATTTGTATGGGTTCTTTTTGTTTTTCCAATAATTACTTTTTTGTTTTCTTATTTTTATCCAATGCTAGAAAAAAGAAGCGTTGAAAGAAAAATAGATTCTGAATTGCCCTTTGCAACAATAAATATGGCTGCTATTTCAGGGTCTATGATAGATCCAAGCCAGATATTCAAAATAATAATTTCAACTGGAGAATATCCTGAATTAAAAAAAGAATTTACAAAGTTAATAAACCAGATAAATATTTATGGTTATGATTTTGTTAGTGCATTAAGAAGTTCATCTCAATCAACACCAAGTGAAAAACTATCTGAATTATATTCTGGTTTAGCGAATACAATTTCTTCTGGGGGAGATTTGTCTGCTTTTTTTGATAAAAAATCAGAGAGTTTTTTATTTGAACATAAGACAGAGAGGAAAAAGAGCACCAAAACTGCTGAAACATTTATGGATATTTATATTAGCGTTGTTATTGCAGCACCAATGATTTTAATGCTTATTTTAGTTATGATGAAGATTAGTGGGTTAGGATTTAATATAAGTACAAAAATGATTACAATAATAATGGTCTTAGGTGTTAGTGTAATAAATGTAGGGTTTTTAGTGTTTTTACACTTAAAACAGAAATAAAATGGCAAAGTCTTTTTTAAAAGGAGGAATAAGTAATACTCAAATAGTTTTTTTAGTTTTATCTTTGTTAATTATAGGAGTTGTTTTTTTTACTTTAAAAGACACTAATTATTATGCTTTGGGTATTGGTATTGGTATCTTGATTGGGGTTATACCTTTTGTAACAGACACAATAAAACAAACAAATATAGAACATAAAAAAGAACAAATGTTTTTGGAATTTTCTAAAGACTTAGTTGAAAGTGTTAAGACTGGGACCCCTATAAGTAAAAGTATTGCAAACATGGAACCAGAATCTTATGGTATTTTAAGTCAGTATATTAAAAAACTAAAAAACCAAATTTCTTTGGGAGTCCCTTTAACTAAATCATTGAAAATTTTTGCCAATGATGTTAACAATAAATCAATTTCTAGGGCATTAACCTTGATAGGACAGGCTGAAAAAGCAGGAGGAGATATTGGTACAATTTTAGAATCTGTTGCAGGAGCAGTTAATACTTCAGATAAACTAAAAAAAGAAAGGAAATCATCTATATCTGCATTAGTTGTTCAGGGTTATATTATATTCTTTGTTTTTATAATTATTATTTTAGTTATGCAGTTTCAGGTCATACCTATAATTTCAGGGATTGCAGGGACAGATGTTTTAAGTAGTATGGATTTGGGGGCTGGAGGAGGGACAATAGATGAACAAGAGATTTCAAGTGCTTTTTTGTATTTGCTTCTTATTCAAGGGCTTTTTACTGGATTAACAATTGGAAAGTTGTCAGAAGGAGACATAAAACCAGGAATAAAACACTCTTTTGCACTAATGGCTGCATCTTTTATAATATCAACATTAGCTAATCTGTTGTTTGGATAAAAAATAAAAAGTCTTTTTGTTTTTATTACATATGGAAAAGGTTATTAATAGGGGTGATTGTTATGTTTTTTAATAAAAAAGGGTCTCATGTTGGGACTTTCTTATCTTTTGGTATTTTTGTTGCTTTTTTAGTTTTTATTTATATATCTTATATTTCAATTTTTCCTGGTTTTGAATCAAAACAAGAACAAGAGATTTTTATTAAACAAATAAAGCCTAAAATATTACAAAGAATATCTAGTGATTTCACAGTAATGAGTGTAATGAATAATCAGAAAGATAAGGACTGTATTGTTATTGAAAACTATCCTTATAAAAAAATGGGTTATATTTTAGTTAAAAATACTAAAGGAGGATTAGTTGAAAGTGAATTATATGACGGAAAA
>DATFJM010000050.1:0-3604 GCA_035269225.1 Candidatus Nanoarchaeia archaeon | reverse complement strand
AACCTCCTCTGCTTTATCTAATTCTAATTTATATATATTGTCATCTTTCAAACAAACATAACCTTTTACTTTTTCTCCTTCTATTTCTCCCTTAAATTTCCTGTAATTTATGGTTACGTGGTCATTTACAATAAATTCTGTTTCTGTTTCCATTTTTTAAACCTCCATTTGTAATTTATTTAAAATAGTGTTTTCTGTTGGGTATGCTTTTATATATAACCCATTACAAAAAAACCTTTTAACCTGTTTAAAACAGGTTTCACTATTATATATTAGAGACATAAACAACCCTTTATATTTTGTTTTGTCTGCTTCTCTGTTTATATATTGTTTTGTCTTTGAATCCATTTTTTAAACCTCCGTGTTTATTTTTATCTTAGTAAGTATAAGAAAAGAGGGTTTATAAATATTTCGGTAAGCCGTATAAATTATAAAGTGACAACAAATAAGGGTTTTGTTGTGTGGGTTATTCCCTATTTATTATATGGGTTTTGTTTCATAATTCACCAATTTAAAAACATCTTAAAAACTACTATTTGAAAACCCATAAAATGACCTCCCTATTTTTGAACAAATCCAAAACCCCCAAAACCCCAAAAACCAACCCCTCAAAATACCCCCCTCATTATAACACCTTAGAAGGATATGCAGACCAAATGGATGTCTAGTCCTGCCTAGTAATGTCTTGATTGGATTTGGATGCCTAGTATCAATTGGAACTGCCTAGATTGGCTCAGAGAACCCTTAAATTTTTCCTTTTCCCTTTCAGCTCCCCCCTTATTTACTTTATAACACTTTATATATAATATATAATATAACATTTAACACTTAACAAACCATAAAAACCCTTAAAATCCCTAACAAAGCCCTCAAAATAGAACAAGTGCCTAACATTTTTAACAAAAAGCCATAAAAAAGAGAGCCAGATGCCTAGTTTGAGGGTCACTTTTATAAATATCAAGCAATTTATACTCTCATAGGGTTCTAAAATGGAAGAAAACGAACAAAATCAGATTTCAAAATACAATTCAGGGGTTTTTATTATACAAAGACTTCATAATTTATGGTTAGATGCAAATGAACACTCAAGAAACGGAGAATTTGCTAAATGGAACAATGATTTAGACAGAATTTGGCTTGAAATTGCAAGAGATTTATCAGATTATCAATTAAAAGATTCAGAAGACAAGAAAGGAAACAAGAAAAAAGGAAAATTAACAGAGTTTCAGGAATTTGATAAAAGATTAGCAGATACAGGAGAGATAAGAAACAGTGGTAAGATACATGATTTCCAAAAAACAGATAAGGACGATGCAAAAATAAGAAATGAGCAATACAAAATACTTATGGAGAAAGAATTTTTCTTGAGAAGGCTTGAAAACGAGACAGGTAAGGGAACAAAGTTTGAAGATACTTTAGAAGATGACATGGATTAAGGTGATATATTATGGCAACAGCAAAAATAGAGGATAAAAAGTTTGATGAGCCAATACAATACTATATTGATAATAGATTAAAGAATAATATAGACTATAAGATACTTCCAGACTTACAAAAGAAAGATAAAGATTGCTTCATAGCAATTGATGGGAGTGAAGGATGCCAACCTGCTGGTGAAAAGGTTTTAATGGCTGATGGTTCTTGGAAAAATGTTGAGAACATAAAAAAAGGAGACTTAGTTCTATCACCACAAGAAGATGGAAGCCACAAATATTCTAAAGTTCTAAAAACATACGAATGGTTTGATAAAGAAACATATGAAGTTAGAGAAAAAAACAGGAAGAAAAGAAAACTTTATTCTTGTTCTCATAATCATATAATTCCGATGAATGTTAAAATATTTCCTAGAAAAAATGGAGAGAGGAAAGCAGAAGATTCATATTGGAGCATAAGAAATTACCAAGCAGATTATTTATGTAAATTGTCAGATGGTTTCAAAAAAGATTCAACAACTCTTTTATCTTTTCCTATAGAAAAATTCAAAGGAAGAGAGAATTGTGAAATAGAACCATATTCGTTAGGTGTTTGGTTAGGAGACGGACATTTTAGAGAAGCATTATCTTACAAAAAAAATGAAAAGTATGGAAAGAAATCTTTTGTTAAAGGTCATTGGAGAAATTTTAATGATGGAAAGAAAATATGGCAAAGAGAACATTACAGAGATTATGATTATCCTATAAATTTGAGGGAATATAATAGGGAATTGGGAATAACAACAGAAGACATTGAGATAATTGAAGAAGTATCAAAACATTATAAAATATCAAATATTCAGAGAAAAAAAGGAACAAAAGCAAAATTATTTAGATTTTCAATAAACGGGGAATTTTCTGATTTATTAATAAAATATGGATTACAAGGAAAAAATAGCGGAAATAAATTTATTCCAGAAAAAGCACTTAAATCAGATTTAGAATATAGGAAAAAATTATTAGCAGGTTTAGTTGATACTGATGGATACTACGACAGAGAAAAAAATTCTTATTCTATAACAACAAAATCAAAAAAATTAGCAGAAGACATATACCAAATTGTTAGAAGTATTGGCGGGAGAGGGAGCATAAGTAAAACTAAAAAGAAGATAAAAAAATTGGGCTTTGAAGGAGAATATTATATAGTGAATTTCTATTTAGGCAAACTACAACTGCCAGTTAAATTAAAAAGAAAAAAATCAAAAAAAGAAACATTTTATTTATCATCAAATAGATGTTCCATAGATGTTAAAAAATCATCTGGAAAAAAAGTATATGGATTTACATTAGATAGTGAATCAAAATGGTATATAACAGAAGACTATATAATAACACATAATAGTGGAAAATCTACCGTCGCATTACAAATAGGAAAATATGCAGACCCCACACTTACTCTTGACAGAGTTGTATTCAATGCAGAAGACTTCAGAAAGAAAATTTTGGAAGCAAAAAAGGGTCAATGTGTGATTTTTGATGAAGCATTCACAGGTTTGGCTTCAACATCAAGCATCTCAAAGATTAATAACACTCTAAAAAACCTAATGATGCAGATGAGACAGAAAAATCTGTTCGTAGTAATTGTTTTACCATCATTTTTCTTACTAGATAAGTATGCAGCAATTTGGAGAACAAGAAGTCTAATACATGTGTATGAATCTGGAGGAAGAAGGGGTTATTTCAAAGTATATAATAGAAAAAAGAAGAAAAAACTATATTTATTTGGTAAAAAGTCTTATTCTTACTTAACATCAGGAAAAAACAAGGTAGAAACATCATTCAGAGGAAGATTTTATGGAAAGTTTGCATTAGGAGATGAAAAAGAAGAACAAAAATACAGAAAAAAGAAAGAAGAAGCTTTGAAAGAAACCGAAAGTAACCCAATGACAGCAGGACAAGTAAAATACAGGAATCAAAGAGACCTATTATTATTCTTATTAAGAAAACATGCCAAATTTACTTACAGGGAATTAGAAAATTTGCTTGGAGACTATGATATGAACTTGTCTTATGTTCAGATAAGAAATATCTGTGCAAAATTCGGAGATAAAGATGATAAGGGATATGAAAAGAAAGAGAAATCAGAAAATAATGAAGAAAAAGAGCCAGAAGTGAATGGGGGAGAAGAAACA
>DATFJM010000049.1:0-5977 GCA_035269225.1 Candidatus Nanoarchaeia archaeon | reverse complement strand
GAACCTGTGTGTTTAAGAATTCAACTAAATTTTTTCCTGCTTCGTCTTTAGAAATTGTTTTTCCAGTTATACCTCCTCCCATATTTCCAGTAAAAAATACAACCAGTAATAATAAAGCTAAGATAGCAGTAGAAACAATCCAAGGATTTTCTCTTATTTTTTTAGTAAAATCAGATTTTTTTTCAGTTTTTTGAGAAACTTGAGAAGGTGTTTCTTTATTTTCTGTCTCTTTTTTTTCTTCTGGCATATTATCTTCCATGGCAAAGACCAACAAAACTTCCTTTATAAATTTTTTGTAATATGTAATATGTTTTTTAATTTTTTCACAACCACTATACTTAAAAATTTGAACAAACCAAAGGTTTTTTAAATAAAAGCTATTCTATTTTATTATGGAAGTTAAAATTTTAAGTGAAGAAAAGAATGAAATTGAAGTTGAATTAGGAAATATAACTCTTGCAGAAATTTTAAGAGTTTATCTTAATAAAGATGATTCAGTTGAGTTTGCAGCATGGAAAAGAGAACATCCAACAAAAAATCCTAAATTAAAAGTTAAAACAGAAAAAAAGACAGCTAAAAAAGCTTTAAAAGATGCTGTTTCTGCAATAACAAAAGATTTAGATAAAGTTGAAAAAGATTTTTCTAAACTTAAATAATTTCCCTATTTATTATTAATATGTTTTTGAATAAATTTATATATATTTAATAATTTATTATTTCATGTATAAGGAACATAGTTCAAAATCTTTAATAGGGAAAACTTTAATTGAAAACTATATATTAAAATGTCCTTCTGTTAATTCTGTTAAAGAACTTCCAAGAAAATTCAAAAAATATTTTATAAAAAATCTCTCAAATAATGACTTTGAAAAATATGATCAGATAAAATATTCAAAAAATAAAGACGATAAAATTATTCCTGAAAAAACAAAAACAAGAACTATTTGCTTTAAGATAAATAACCAAGAAATATTATTTATTACAGATAAAAAATCAATTACAGGAAAACCAACTGGATTTTAAAAATAAATAACAATAATCCTTATTAATTCTATTAATCTTTATTAGATTATGGCATGGAGAAATAAAATTTCAACAGGAAGTTATGATTTTAATAAATGGCTTTATGGAGGTTATGAAAAAGACATTATTACTATGATTGCCGGACCTCCTGCAAGTGGAAAAACAAATTTTTCTATATTAGTTGCTTGTAGCCAGGCAAAAAAAGGAAATAAGGTTTTATACATAGATACAGAAGGAGGATTTTCTTCAGAAAGAGTTAAACAGATTGTTGGAAAAGAAAATATGGATAAAATTCTTGAAAATATAATCTTAGCAGAACCAACAAGCTTTTTAGAACAAAAAAAATTATTTGAAACTCTTCTTGAAAAAATAAAAGAAGATGAAGTAAGTTTGATTGTTGTGGATGGAATGGCAATGCTTTATAGATTAGAGTTAGGAGATGCTACCAAATCAAAAGAAGACAAAGACAATAAAGTCAGGGAAGTTAACCGGGAGGTGGCTAAACAAATGAGAACTCTTGCAGAGATAACAAGAAAAAGAAAAATACCAGTAATAATAACTAATCAAGTTTATTTTGATTTTTTAACAAAAGAAGAACTCACAAAACAATCTGAATCACAGGGAGCAGTAGAAAGGCCAACAAACATTGTGGGAGGAGATTTATTTAAATATTGGAGTAAATGTATTATTGAATTAAAAAAACAAGGAAGCAAAAGAAAAGCAGTTCTCCTAAAACACAGAAGTTTACAGGAAAAAGAAATGTCTTTTGAAATAAAAGATTTAGGATTGTTTAAGAAAAGGTGGTTTTAATCTTTCAGCAAATTTAAAGTCTTCTTCTTTAATTTTTTATTAAGATTTAAAACATATTTTGCCTCTTCATCATCAGAAAAAACTCCTCTGTATTGAATTTCGTGCCTGGACATTCTTACTTCATCAAATTCTTCCATTAAACTTAGGATTTCTTTATCTTTTTTATATAATTCCTTAACAGCTTCTATTAAACAATAATGGCTTTTTTTCAACATAATTATTTTTAAACAACAAAGCTCTTGCAAAATGAAAACAAGAATTATAAGAAGAGATTACTGCTAAGCTATATTCTTCTATTTCAAACACCCTTTTTGCAGAGCTAAGAAAATGTTCTGCTGTTTTTATCTCTTTATCAACTCTATCAAAAGCTTTTGAATTCTTTTTTATTAAGCCCCTATTTTTGCAATCTTCAAATGTCATATTTTTTCTCCCTGAATAACAAAGTTATTTTCAAGAACTTCCTTAACAAAAGGGTCTTTTTTTTGTTTTAGTTTTTGCCATTCTATATAAGTCATCTTAGTAACATTCACTTCTTTTTTTATCTTTTTCTGGAACTTTAAGATAAAAGAATTGTTAATGTCTTTCTTTCTTGTAATCAAAAGTATGTCTATGTCGCTGTTATTAGAATATTCTCCTGAAGCATAACTCCCATAGATAACAACGCTTTTCAAACCTTCAACAGAAGCCTTTTTCCAGTTTTCTTTAATTTTTGATATAGCATATGTTTTTTTCAATAACTTTACATAATTATCAAAGTTATTTAATCTAAAAAAAATAGAATTTCCTTTTTTTTCTGATGTAAGCATGTTTTCCTTGTTAAATAGATTACAGAATTTTTTAGAAGTAGCGGGACTTATTTTTAATCTTCTTGAAAGTTCTTTTATATGAATATCTAAATCAGGATTTTCTAAGAAAAAATTTAAAACATTAACCCCTTGGTATTTTTCAAATTCTTTTATCATAATACAATGAACGTTCGTTCAATTTATAAAACTTTCGTTCAATATATTTCCATGTTTTCAATTGGATGATTTAAGGATATTTATAGGATTTAGAAAAATCATCAAAACTTAATTTATTCACTTGATTTTTTGATAAACTCTTTAAGTAATTCAACTATTTCGTCTTTTTTCTTTGGAATGAAATTTATTGAGCCTGCGTTTTTATGTCCTCCACCCTGGACAAATGCTTCAGGTATTTTTTCATGTAAATATTCAATTAATTTATTGACTGAAAAATTAGAATCATCTGTTGCTCTTATTGTTATTGCAGATTCTAAAACCCCAATAGATACTAATTTATTATATCCTTTTTCCCTTTCAGCATAATCATGAACAAATCCTAATGCTTTACCTGGTTTTGGATAAAAACCAAATCCTGGAAATGCTTCTGTTATATTTATTCTTTGTAATTTAACTTCTCCAATATCTTCAATTTGTGCTGCTTCTTTTCCTATTTCTAAACCTCTTTGTTCTAAAGACTTTATATAAGGAGACATTAAATTTACAAGTTCTTCTTGTTTTTTTCTTGGTTCTCCAAACAAAACTTCAATGTATTCTCTTGCTTCCATAAATTTTAGCTTAGCAGAAACAAAATCGATCACAGTTGCAATATCATCAAGTAATTTTCTATTGTATTTTTTATTTGTTGCTATTTCTAAATACTGTTTTATTGCTGATTCATTATCTATTCTATCTGCTATTCCTGCCATTGCTGGTATCTGCCCTATATTTTCAGGAGCACTTATAAATCTTGCAAGTTCTGCTGCTAACATTCCTGCAGAGAATTCCTGTCCACTATATCCAACTAAAAAAGGATTAATATGTTCTAAAACTTCAGGAGATATAACATCTTCTTCAAAATAATGATGATCAACAACTATAAAATCCATTCCATGGATTTTTCCTTGTTTTATCCCCATTAAATCCTGTTCAGTAGAACCATTGTCTGCAATTATAACTAAAGGCATTTTATTTGAGAATTTTGCAACATCTCTTAATGATAAAGAAGTATCTCTTATAGAATCATCAATTTCATAAAAAGGGCTTGTACATGGAGCTCTTTTGTAATTTTCCCAAGGAGCTTTTGCTGAATTATGTTGTTCTTTGATTAAAGGGATAATAGCTTTTTCTAAAGCAAACCCTGAACTATAACCATCAACATCATTATGATGCCTTACAATTATTGGCCTGTTTTGCATTATTGCAAGTTTAATCTCTGTTGCAGCTTTAATGAATTTTGGTTTTAATTTTTCTAAAATATCACTTTTAATCATAAACTCTGTCTGAACAGGTTTAGCTCTTTCTCTTAAAACCTCATTCCTATTTTCTTTTACTTTTTCAGCATCTGCCCCCTGGAGTTTAAATATAGATTCTATTTCTCCTTCATATTCTCCATTGTATTCACTAATTTTTACTTTTGTTCTTATAACATCTCCTTCTTGTACCTCTTCATAAGCTCTTTCTCCAGGACTTTTAAACCCCTTAACAGAAAAGGTTCCTGTTCCATCATCTACATAAAATAATGTTGGCCCACCTGTTTGAGAGATACTATCTATTATTCCTGCTAGGTAAACTGT
Source organism: Candidatus Nanoarchaeia archaeon (assembly GCA_035269225.1). GTDB lineage: Archaea > Nanobdellota > Nanobdellia > Pacearchaeales > GW2011-AR1 > DATFJM01. The sequence goes on along the minus strand of DATFJM010000049.1, from coordinate 1,566 downwards.
TTTGCCAACTATTTTTTCAGAGATATCTTTAATATTAAAAGAAGCAGGAGTTTTTTCTGGTTTCTTTTTAATTGGTTTTTTGTTTTTCTTAAATTTGTCTTTTTTCATTTTATTTTTTAACTATTCATCTATTCTTTTTGTTCAAGATATTTAATAATTCTCTTTTTTACTTTATTAATTTAATACAGGTATTTAAAAATTCGATGGTTTATTTATTTTTTGGAATTATGATTAAACTAACTAGAAAAAATTGGTTTCAATTAGAGAACATAAATCTTTGACTGTTTTTTCTGTATCTCCTTCAATTTTTATTGATACACTAGAATCTCCCTTTGAAAAATAACCTATTGAAGAATCCCAAAACCTATAGATTAATGTTGTTCCTAAATAATCTTTATTTTCATATATTTTTCTTACCTTTTTATCACATGTAATCCAATCATTGAATTCTTTTGGACTAACCAAATCTTCCTTTGTTTTATATGATTTTTCCATTTTAATATTATCTAAGTTCATAAATAGCTGTAACACTTGCAGAAACTTCTTTTTCTGAAGGGGTTATATTAGAAACAGCTTGTTTTGCTTTTTCTGCACCTGATGAAACTCCTCCTGAATCATAAAGTCTCCATGGTTGATAATAGAATTCATTTAAAGAAACCTGTTTTAAATCTCCTATAGACTTATCAAATCCTTGTGCTATTGACTCTGCCTTAATTCTTGCATCTTGTGAAGCAAGTTTTATTGCTTCTGATTTTGATTCTTGCTTAAGTTCCTGACTTAATTCAAAACTAATGTAACTAATCCCTGCTCCTGATTCTGCTCCTGCATCAATAACCTTTCCTATGAGGTCTGTTTTATTTGAAGAAAAGCTTATTTTTAGTGAGTGTGAAGCAATATAACCAACCCTTTCTCTTTTTCCATTATCATATTCATAATTGGGCCTTATATTGTAATTTTCTGTTTTAAGGTCTTCTTCATTAAACCCTAAATCAATAATCTCTTGTGTAAGATTTTCAGTTTTTTCAGAATTTAGGTTTTCAGCTTCTTCACTTGTATCTGCTTTTGTTTCAACATTAAAATATACACTAACTAAATCAGGGTTTACTTTTAGTGAATTTGTTCCCTGGACCTCTACAGTATTTTCTTCAGAAGGATTTTCTCCAATATAAGGGAGAATTATCAATGATACAATAATAACTGCTATTACTATAATAAGAGTATTAATTGTTGATTTTGGCACCTTTTCCATATTTTTATTAAATTTTTATTATTTATAAATTATTCTGTATATAATAATCCTTACTAAAAAGCTTTATAATGCTCTTTTTTTAAATAAGATTAATGGAACTAATTATAATTTATGGGCCTCCTGCTTCAGGAAAACTTACAGTTGCAAAAGAACTTGAAAAGATAACTGGTTTTAATGTTCTACATAACCATCTAACAGGAGATATATCTTCTGCAATTTATAATTTTGGTTCAAAGAGATATAAAAAATTTGTAAGGAAATTAAGAAAAATAATACTAAAAGAGGCATCAAAATCAGAGGCAAAGATAATTTTTACT
>DATFJM010000048.1:0-2451 GCA_035269225.1 Candidatus Nanoarchaeia archaeon | reverse complement strand
ATGTAAACATTACCTCCTCCGAATCCATAGTGAAGAGTGATCTGAACCCCCTTATCTTCACGCAAGCCAGTATGGTCTCTGTGACCGAACATCATTTCACCGACTTTAAGTGCGTTTTCAGGAGACAATTCTTCTCTTTCGAGAAGCATGTTCAACCAATCGATATCATCTCCAAAATATTCGAATGGGAAAGGTTGTCCTAATTTTTCGTTCATGACCTTTTCTTCATTGTTTGTTTTTACTAGTGTTTCCATAATTCAAAATTTTTAGATTTAACATTTATTTAATTGATAAAACAAAACCCGCGCTTCAAAGCCAGGCTATTTTCAACTACACATAACACTTGTTCATAGACCACCAGGATTATTCTCCTCCAATGGCCTTTGCCCTGTTTCTTAAAAGAGCATCCCCTTCTGAATTAGAAACGTGAGAGACTCCGCAATCTCCATCAATCAAAATCCAAAGAACTTCTAACTTATAGGAATTTTTTGCAACACCCTTTACTGTTGCTTTTATTTCAATCATGAACCAATCCGGGCGAAAAATAATCCGTTGTCCGGGTTTAAATCCACCAACTTCTAGACACTTTTTTTCATCAGTGTCAAGAGTGACAACATTTCCTGATCTTGTTTTTTCTTTAATGAATCTTTTTTCTTGTGACATAATAACCTCCATTAATTTTATTTGTTAATAATTTAATTAATAAAAACTCCTTTCTATGTTATTCTGTTACAAAGGATAAGATATCAGATATAGTCGTCTTTTAGAGTTGTGCCTTGTACTTTTTAAAAACTTGAAGAAATACTGGTTTTGTACTCAAGTAAGTTTTCTGGTTTTTGTTTTAAGACAATCTCCCTTTTTCCGTTTTTAATATAACACCTTGCAACTTTAATGTATTTGGATTTTCCATTTTTATCCTGGCCTACTTTTTGGTAGAGAACAAGGCTTTTTGCTATCTTTTTTCCAAAATATCCAGCAATACATCCAAATACTTCTTTTGCTCTTTCAAGATTATTTGCCCGGTTTTTTGTTATTGGAAGACAAACTTTATTTTCATCCTTTTTAACATGATTTCGAACTATAAATGTTACTTCTTCACAACTGTTTTGTCTACTGTTTTGATTTTCTTGAAAATTCATAATTTTTGTGTTTTTGATTAGTGCTAAAATTTAATTTTTGTTTTTATTTGTTCAATACTGTTTTTTTAAGGAATTCTTGTAACAACCTGTTCCTCATATTCTTTCCTTTTCCTGTTATAATGCAAGAGAATTATTTTGTGATTTCTATTTGCATTAGCCTTAGGAAGTGCTTTTGAAAGAAAATCTGTAAGAGCAGGAGTTAAACCTGTCACATAGATGTAAAGATATAATTTTTCCTGGGTATTTAATTGATTTAATAAATAATCAACCATATCTTCAAACCCTTCTACAGGAGAATCTGCAGGAATAGGTTTAAAATTTCTGAATTTAAAATCCCTATATATAGGGTCAGGATCACCAGGAATCTCATGTCTTCCACTATAAAGTGTGACTTTGATTGTTTTTGCTTTCATAAAGCTTTGTTTTTAAAGGTTAAACACTAATTTAAGAAAACCCTCTTTATCCTGAAATAAAAATCTTTTATTGATTTTCTACAGGTTTTTCATAAAGGAGTATAAAGAAACCTACATAGGTTCTATAGGTTCCATCGCCAGGAGTTATTGAATAAGAAAACTGGATATTTTTAGCTCCTTGTTCTCTTAATTCATTTGACTTTTTTTCAATGTCTTTGGATATGTTATTAAATACACTCCTTATTGACATATCCATATACAATCCACTTGAAAATGTTTCTGATGTTTTCATAATTCATAAATTTTATTTATTCAACATTATTTTATAAACTTCTAATAATCACATAAAGACTTATTAGCAATAGAATTAATCCAATACAAGCAGCCTTTAGGGTAGAGAAGATAAGCACAAGAGAAATCATCAAAAGCACCATCCCCATTATAAGAGCCCAATTTATTTTTGGTTTTTTAGTTCTCATAATACTTAATGTTTTTCAAGTTCTTTGCTCCATTTTTTCAAAAGAGCAATTACAAGATTTATAGTAGTCATTAGTTTTTCTAGACTAAGGCCTGAAAAAGGATTTTCATCTTTATCAAGATCATTAATGCTATAAGATATAGACTCATCAATAAGAGAGAAAAAATCTCCTGATTTACCAATAAGAGAGAAATACTTTCCTTGTTGATGTATATCCTTCATTGTAGAGCAAATTTCACTAATAGCCATTAGTTTTTTCTTTAATGATTCTCTGGCATCAGAATTAGTAGGGAGATTTTTTCTAGATTCCCCTTTACTTCCCTTGATTATTCCTTTGGCATCTTCCAGTATCATCTGTATAGTTTTTATGCCATGTAATTCTATTTGAGTATTCATAACTTAAGATTTATTTGTTATTAAT
>DATFJM010000047.1:0-2071 GCA_035269225.1 Candidatus Nanoarchaeia archaeon | reverse complement strand
AATGAGAGTTTCTGAAGTATTAAGATGCAGACCAGAACATATAAGAGATAATTCTATATTTATTCCTGAATCCAAATACGGAGTAGAAAGAGTTGTTCCAAAACCAAAAGGTTGGAAAGAAAACTTTTCAAAATACCTGCCAATAAAGCTATCAATTAGATCATTACAGAGAAATTTCAAGAACTATGCTAAAAAAGCAGGATTAAATCCAGAATACACTTTTCATAGTTTAAGACATGGTTTTGCTACAAGAAGTTTGGAGAAAGGAGTTCCTATAAATCAAGTCCAGATATTATTAGGACATTCAAATCTTTCAACAACATCAATTTACACAAAAGCTAATCCAATGGATGCAATTAAATCATACGAGCAATATTTTTAGAAAATGGTTATAAATCACGACACTCAACAATTAAATAACAGGCGGGAGCAATAAATAAAGCTTCGTCTTATACATAATATACGACAAAATGGACATCTTAACAATACTGATATGGATAATACAAATAATAGTAATAATCCTGTGTTTAAGATATTTGAAAAATAACTGGAAAAAAGTCAAAATAGAACAAAAAGAAAATAAATCAGATTGGAGTTTTAAATAACACTAGTCAATTAAATTTAAGGAGGTATAAAAATGGGTTTTTTAGATAAAATATTCGGAAAAAAGAAAGAAAACACTGAAGCAAAGGAAGAAACAGAAACACAGGAGAAAGAGCAGGAAAAAATTCCTGAGAAAAAAGAAGTAACAACTTCTAAGGATACAGAAGGATACTATATATGTGAGAATTGCGGATTTCATATAATTCCTGAGAAGCATGGACAGAAGACATTTGATGGAAAAAAGTTTCATAAAAAATGCTTCAGAAAATTAAAAAAAGGTGTAAAAAACCAGGCTTTTGGTTAAAATGGCAAAAAAAAGAATGTTTCAAATATTGAAAGAAACTGTAATGAGTGTTGCAGCATCCTTAAAAACCGAAGGTGGAAAAAACATTGGAAATGTAGTTAACAGAACATTGAATGAAACTAAAAAAAAGGAGTTTGGAGATGAATCCGATAGAGATGACGGTAATAGTAGCAGTAATAATAATGGTGGGAGGTAGCCTTGTTTCCGCTATTATTGCATTTGAATTTGGAGCCTTGAAAGATGTTGAAATTGTTGAAAAAGAAAAAATGAAAGGAGGTAAAGATAGAAATGGCAAAGAAAGACAAAAAAGAAAAGGAACAAGAACAAAACGAAGAAAGTCAGGATGACTATACTGTTTCAGAAGAAGAGCTAGGGAAATCACAGGAAAGGGATGAAACAGTATCAGCTGAAGATGTTTTGAAAGGACATGAAGAAAGACTCAGGATTCTTGAATACAAAGTAGGTTTAAGAACATTTTAAAAATGGCATACCAAAAACCAACCTATGAAGAATATCTGAACGCAACAAAATTTGCTAGGTTTAGATATAGGTTTGGTGTTTTTATTCAATTTTTTTCTTTATTACTTTTTTTAATACTAATCTGTTATATGATATACCATGGTGAAGAGGTTGCAAGAAATCCTTTAACCTATGGTGCAGATAAATATAACACTTCGTGTTATTGTTTTAGTTCAGGATTTCAATCAGCATTCTCATTTAATGGTTCTGGGATTTGGATTGATGATTTAAGAGTTCCTGAACAAGAATTAAATATTTCTAATACATCCAATATTTCTATAAGGTAAAATGGGACAAGAAGAGGTGATTAAAATTTTACAGAGATCCAAAAAACCATTAACTTCTACAGAAATTGCAAAACTATTAAGGATTAATGAGAGAAGCGTGAGAAAATCCTTAAGCAAACTGAAGAAAGATATATCTGTGAATCTTAAAATCAGAAGTTTAAGTTCAAAAGAAAGAAGAAAAAAATATGGTTATAATGTTGGCTCTCCATATTTAGTTGTGTACAATATATAATAATTACAATAGCAATCGTGTATGTGGTGCAAAAACCACCCTTATAATTTATTACTTATTTGCCAATCCTCTCTCTCATTTGGATTATCATACCATATTTTCAAGTTAGTTTTTAATATGCTTCCT
>DATFJM010000046.1:0-4819 GCA_035269225.1 Candidatus Nanoarchaeia archaeon | reverse complement strand
TTCCTTTCACTATCTTCACTACTTCTGCCTTCCTTATTATCTTCTGAATTTCCTTCGGATTTTTTAGCCCAGCTTTCATTTGTTGGACAATCAGGATTAAAACAAAATATCCAGGGTTTTCTTCCTTTTTTATATCTTGCTAACATAGGCCATTCACACTCTTCACAATACTTTGCAGGATCTACCTTCTTTATATTTCCATTTGGAGGAAGGGTGAAAGTGTTTTTACAATCAGGATAAGCATCACATGCAACAAATTGTCTTTTGTTCTTTTTTGAATACATTATAACTAGATTTCCTTTTCCACATTTAGGACATTTCATTATTGTGTTCTCTTTTTTTTGTTGTTCTTGGAATTTTACATTTGCATTTAATAATTCTTGTCCTATTTTTTCTTTATGCTCTTCAAAATCTTTTGAAATATTTGTTATGTTCTTTTTTGATTTTTCTATAACTTCTTGTTCTTTTTTTAATTGCTCTTTAACCCCTCCAAGATCTTGTATTTTTTCCATATCATTTTCAAATTCTTCTGTTAGTTTTTCATCTATTATTACAGGAGAGTATTTTTCTAAAGTATCAATAAGAGAAATACCTAAAGGGGTTGCTTTTATTTGCTGATCTTTTATATAATTCCTGTTATATAGAGTATCTATTATATTTGAACGTGTTGCCTTTGTACCTAAATTTCTTTTTTCTAATTCAGAAACAATTGAAGCAGGAGAATATCTTTTAGGAGGTTGTGTTTCTTTTTCTTCATTCCTTACATTAAGAATCTCTCTTTGACCATTAATATCAGGAACTTGTTCTTCTTTTAGCTTGGAGGGGTAAATTTCTAACCATGCTTTTTTTCTTATGGATTTACCTCTTGTTGAAAATTTGTAATTTTCTTTCATTCCTTTGTTATTTTCCCCTTCAGTTTCAGCTTGAATTTTTTTATTCTCAATAACAGCACTTTCACAAAATAAAGATAAAAATCTTCTTACAATTAAATCATATATTTTTTGATCCTCTCCTGCCAGGACCATTGTTTCTCCTGTTGGATAAATTGAAGGATGTGCTGGGTCTGATTTTTTACCTTCTACAGGTTTTTCCCTTTTTATTAGTTTTTCAGTTTTATACATATTAGCTAGTTTATATAATATTTTTTTATAATTAATACTTGGAGGAAGTTTTTGTGAACTTGTTCTTGGATATGAAATCAACCCATTTAGATAAAGATTTTGAGCAATTTGCAAGGTTCTTGCAGGAGTTATGCCATAATGTTTGTAAGCTTCTGTTTGTAATGTAGTCAAGTTAAAAGGGACTGGAGGAGCAATAGTTTGATCTTTTTTAGATGTTTCAACATTTGCTATTTTTCCAAGGAGTTTTTCAAATTCTGGAAGTTTGTTTTTATCAAAAATATCTTTATTATGTTTTAGTTCAATAGTTAATTCCTTGTCTTTATTTTCTGATTCAATAGGAATGGTAATAAAAACCTGCCAATATGGTCTTGGTTCAAAGGCTTGTATTTCTTTTTCTTTATTTACAATTAAATGAAGTGTTGGCCCCTGTACTCTACCAATAGACATTAGTTTAAATCTTCCAGTTGTTTTAATTGCATTCATTAGTGCTCTTGAAAGATTAATACCATAAAACCAGTCTAAATAATGTCTTGTTTCACCTGCAATTGCCTGCCCCCAAGCTATGTGTTTTAATTTATTTTCATAAGATTCATTTAGTTCTTTTGGAGTAAGTGTTGAAAATTTCATTCTTTTTGCATCAGGCTGATTACAGATATATTTCATAACATTCATACCAATGACTTCTCCTTCAACATCATAATCTGTTGCAATTGTTATTTCTCTTGCTCCCTTAACAAGTTTAAGAATAGTATCATAATATCTTTTAGTGAAATCCTTTTTTCTTGCATAAAAATTAGGAACCCATGAAATATCAAAAACTGGAACTCCTGAACCTGAAGAATTTTGTCTTAATGTAAACAAATGACCAACAGCACAAGCCACAACTATTTTCTCCCCCTCCCGGTCAACTTCATAGTAAGAAACTTTTCCTTGTCTTTTAGTTGATACTTTACCTAAAGAATTTGCTATTTTTGTTGCAGCCTGAGGCTTTTCAGTTATTATTAGTTCATAACCATCAGAATCAAGATTTATATTTGGTATTTTGTATTCCTTTTTTCCATTTCCTGGTTTTTTACCAGAAGACTTTTTTGAGGAAGTTTTCTTCTTTGAGGATTTTTTCTTAGAATATTTCTTTTTATTTCCAACTTTTTCAACTGTTTCTAACTCTTTTCTAGAAGGTCTTTTGTATATCTTTTCAACTGTGCTTTTTGCTAAATCTTTTCCAATATCGTATCTTTCTTGGATTTTTTCAGCTTCTTTTTTAATTATCTCTTCTTTAGGAACTTCTTTTTTTGCTTGTTTTTCAATACTATATCTGACATCTGTTTCATCTACAGGAAAATAGTTTTCAGCATATTTTTGTTCTTTTGTTTTTCTTTGCTTTCTTGCCATTTTATTGATATTTTGTTTTTCTTGGTTTTTGGACCGTGTCTTTTTTGGAAAAAGACTGTTTGGCATTTCTTGATTAATTATTCATTAATTTCTAGAAATAGATAAAAATTAATGTTAAAAAAGTTTTTTATTTTTGTAATTTCTAAAATATTGGTTGTTTTTACATATTTTCTAGCTTTTTTGTTAATTCTTTATTATCAATAATGTCTTCTAACATATCATTTGTTAATGATCTGCTTTGTGCATTACTTTCAGCAATAACACATCCATTAAGAGTCCTTAACATAATACTATAGATTTGTTTTTTTTGATATTTTGGGATATCATAGGTTTCCTCTCTATCCATGTTTATTTCCCAACATTTGTTAACAAATTCAGCTCTTTTGGATTTTTCTACATTCCCCGTAACATTGATTATTTTTTCATTACAAAAATCATAATCAATATCTAACCCCTTTAAACCTGGAGTTTTTTTACTATATTCCATTTTAATAATAATTAGGTTTTAAGACAAATTTATAAACTTTTTTACAAAATAATGCAAATAATTTAAAAACTATTGTTTTTTATTTCTCTCATGAAAAAGAGTAAAAAGAAAAGAGGGACGGTTTCCAATAAAAAAAAGCAAAAAAAATTTAAAGATTTTTTAGATAAATTTTGGTTTATTGTTTGGAAAGATGATAGTTTTAGAGGATGGATTATTTCTATATTATTTATCTTTCTGGTTATAAAATTTGTATTTTTTCCATTAGTAAGTTTTGTAGCAGGGACATCTCTTCCTTTAGCAATAGTTGAATCTTGTAGTATGCACCACGATGGAAATATGTTTTCAGATTTTGATAAATGGTGGGTTAATAATGGAGATAAATATGAAAGATTTAATATAAATAAACTTGAATTTGAAGATTTTAAATTAAAAAGAGGGTTCACAAAAGGAGATATATTATTTATAACAGGTGCAGATCCTGAAAAATTAGAAAAAGGAGATATAATAGTGTTTAATGCAGGAAGAAATCGTCCAGTAATACATAGAATAGTTAATATTGAGAATACAAGCAAGGGTTATTATTTTTCAACACTAGGAGATAATAATCCTGTTCAATTATCATCTGAAAAAAGAATATCTGAAGACGAAATAATTGGAAAGGCTTCTTTTAGAATTGCGCCTTATTTAGGATGGGTGAAGCTAGTTTTTTATGAACCTTTGAGAACTGATTCTGAAAAAGGAGTATGTTGATTATGAAAAGTTTTTTAAACAACAATATTTTAAGTTTCAAATGGAATTTTGTCCTAAATGTGGTTCTATACTAGTAAAGAAAGGAAAAACCCTTAGATGCCAACAATGCGGGTATTCTTCAAGAAGAGATGTAAATATGAAAACTTCTGAAAAAATGCCTGAAAGAAAAGAAGTAGGTGTTGTCAAGGGAAAAAGTAAAGAGGTCCTTCCAGTTGTTAATGCCAAATGTAAGGAATGTGGTAATGACAGGGCTTATTTTTGGGAAGTACAGACAAGGGCTTCTGATGAATCTCCTACAAAATTTTTCAAATGTACTAAGTGTGGGACTACTTGGAGAGATTACAAGTAATTATTTTTGAATATTTTATTAAAGCAAGTTTCTTTAGTAAAACTTAAAAACAGTGTATAAGTTATTTTTTTATGGATAACGAATATATGAATTATTTACTTTCAAAACCCTCTGAAAAACAAAACCCTGAAGAAGATCTAATGATTTTACAGGATGATGGTAGCAGAGCTTGTTTTAACTGGGAATTAAGAGGAAAAGGTTACCATATGGTTAATAATTTTTATGAAAATAAAAAAGATTCTAAATCTCTTGAAAATATGAGTGATGATGAATTATTAAGGGATGCTTATCAAAGACTTGAAAATAATAAGAAATAGGATTTTGAAAAAAAGATAAATCTTTAAAAATAACCTCTTCTAATATTTTTTATTCTGGATTTACTTATTCAGTAAAACAATGGTCCCGTAGCTCTATGGAAAATCCCGAACTCAAGGGAAAGTTCCATTGTAGCGCGGAGACTTATTCAGTAAAACAATGGTCCCGTAGCTCAGCCTGGTCAGAGCACCAGACTCTTAATCTGGGTGCCGCGGGTTCGAATCCCGTCGGGACCATTTTTAATTTTAAGGGATGAGAAGCCTTGGGTTTATTATGATTTTCTTTTTAAGTGTTTAGAAAAGCGTAATAGGTTGAACATAGTGAGGCCCGAATCCCGTCGGGACCATTTTTAATTTTAAGGGATGAGAAGCCTTGGGTTTATTTTATAGATTTTGATTAAAAATA
>DATFJM010000045.1:0-13174 GCA_035269225.1 Candidatus Nanoarchaeia archaeon | reverse complement strand
TATAATACAAAAACTGTAAGAGTTATATGAGCAGAAGCATCAAACAAAATATCTTCTCCAAAAAGTTCCATTGGAATAATCTTTAGGAAAAATAATCCAATTAACATAATAATTCCTGTCCAAATCAACCACCTTATTTGTTTTCTTTTTCTCCAGTATTCAGTATTGTTAAAATTATTTTTTTCTTTCTTTTTTGGTTTTTTAAATTTCTTGCTCTTTTGTGTTTGCTTTTTAACTTGTTTTTTTTCTGCCATTTTATATCTTTTTTTTAATTTCTTTTTTTGTAGATTTGTTTAATTTTTTAATTTTATTTTGAAGATGTTTTTTAATGTCTGGGCTGTCTTTTCTCCAATCTTCTTTTAGTAATCCATAAACATTTGAATCATGGATTTTTCCTGATGCTTTGCTTTTTACTGCCTCTCTTCTAGTTCCTTCATATTTATATCCTAACCTTTTCTGTGTTTTATTTGAAGCTTCATTATTAGCATAAACTTCAGAATCTAATCTTCTTAATCCTAGTTTATTAAAAACAAAACTATTTGCTGCAATTTTAGCCTCAGTAATAAAACCTCTTTTCCAATAGTTTTTATTTACCCATGAACCAGTTGTTGCAGTCCCATTGAATTTATTAATATTACTTATATCTATACAACCGATAACTTTTGATTTGTCTTTTAATTCTAGGAAAAAAGGATATCCTTGTCTTTTTCTGAATTTTTTTCTTGCTTCTTTGATAAACTTGATTGCATCTTTCTTTTTATAAGGATGAGGTATTTGGGAGGTATTTTTTGTGACTTCTATTTCATTTAATCCCTCAACTAAATCTTTCCAATCCTCTTTTTTTGGTTTTCTTAAGACTAATCTCTTTGTTTCAAGTCTTGGGTTTTTTGGAAAATCTCTTTCTGTCATTTTATATCTTCTTTTTAATTTCTTTTTTTAATTCATCTGATAAAAAAGGTCTTGCATCATATCTTAATATCTTGTTTTTTTCAGGAATTTTAATTCCTGTTTTTTCTCTTATTAAATCTGCTAATTGCCCTGTTGAATTATTCTCTACAATTATTATTTTCTTAGCTTTTTCAAGCATTGGTTTTATTTTTTCAGGAAATGGTTCAAGATATAAAATTTGTAAGAATTTTGCATTTTTTTCCTTTTCATCATCTAAACAATCAATAGCATCCAGAATAGCTCCTTTTGTTGAACCCCATGAAATAACTATGTTTTTTGAAGTTTTCTTGCCATAGACTTTGTACTGTTGAAAATTTTTAGCTTCTTCCTGAATTTCTTTTTTCTTTTTGTTTCTTTTATCAAAATTATTAGTTATTATTTCAGAAACTTCTGTTGCAGAACCTGTTTCAGGGTTTTGTTCATAAGAATTATATCTTCCAAACTCAATTTGTTTTTTAACTTTTTTAATTTCTGGTTTTTTATCTGTGGTATAAAAACTCTCTCCCAAATGTTTATCTGAAAGAATAATAACAGGTGTTGAGAATTTTTGTGAAAAATATACTGCTTGGTTAGTTAGTTCTGCAGCCTCAGTTGGATCTCCTGGAGCAAGGACTAATCTATTAAATTCTCCATGTCCTGAATGTCTTGCCTGATGTAAATCTCCTTGCATTGTATATGTTGCTACACCTGTTCCTGGTGCACCTCTTTGTGCAAGATAGAATATTAAGGGAATTTCCGCCTCCCCGGTCATACTTAGTGTTTCAGTCATTAAATCAAATCCTCCTCCTGAAGTTCCAATCATTGTTTTTGCTCCTGTGATAGAAGATCCTACTCCGGCATTAGCAACAGCAATCTCATTTTCCAGCTCCAATGTAACTCTTTTATCTTTTATCTGATTTTTAGCTAATTCTCCTAATAATGGTGTTGCAGGAGTCATAGGATAAGCAAAATAAATATCTAATCCAGAATCAATTGCTCCTTGTGAAATTCCCTGGGTTCCATTAATAAAACCTAATTTCTTTTGTTTTGGTTTTGGAATCTCTATTGTTTTTTCTGCTTCATCATATCCTTTTTTTGCTCCTTGGATATTCTCTTCAACTCTTTCTCCAATTGACTTTAGCTCTTTTTCTAAATCTTTAAAATCCAGATTAAAGATATTAAATAATTTTCCTGCATAATAAACATTTTTAGAACCTTTTTTAAGAATAATGCCTCCTTTTTTCAGATTTTTTCCATGAATTTCTTCTGTTTTTTCATCTAAAGCAACAATAACATCTACTTTAGATTCATTAGAATAAACTGGTTTTTCTGAAAAAGTAAGAACATTAAAATTATGTCCTCCTCTAATTAAACTTTGATATTCACGAGCATAAAAAACATAATAACCATTATCTACAAGGATTTTTCCTAATAAATTAGTTAAAAAATTAGGTCCTTGACCTGCTTTACCGCCAAATAGAATACTGAACTGCATTTTACCTCTTTATTTACTAACATAAAAAGGAGATATTATTTAAATATTTTTGGTAGTGGTGATTTTAATATATTCTTTAGCATAGTAATTATTAAAAAATCATTCTCAGTTATTTTAATATGAAAGTTAATAATTATTATGAAACAATGAAAGAAACACTAAAATATATGAAAGAGATGGATATTTCTAAAGAAGACAGAAGAATTTTTATCCAGGATTCTTATAGTTTTATAGGAAATCTCATAGGTTTTCCTTATATTCTAAAAGAAAAAACAAAAGAAATTTTTGAAAGTTATGAAAAAACACCCCTTATAACAGAGAGTGCAAAAAGTGCTTTAGAAAAATCTCTTGATAATAAAGCTTCAGAAATAATAATGAATTATCAAAATGATGAATATTATGATGAAAACATGTTTTGATTCTTTTTTCTGTTTTTTATCTCATCTAGTCTTTGATTAAATAATTCTTGTTTAAAATATCTTTTAGTATCAACCTTTCCAATATAATTTTTTCTCTGAAAATCTAAAATAGAACCATCCTTAAAATGTCCATGTAATTTCCCATAATTAAAATTACCATGAACTACAGAAGAGAAAACTCCGTAATCATAAGTGTCAAATTCTACTTCTTTATAATTTAGAAAATCTAAACTAGGGATTCTTATTAAATTATTTCCAAAAATCAGAAAACTTCCCTTATATCTATTAAATTTTTTAATAATATACTCTTTAGAAATATCAGGAAGATCTTCTGCTGTTTTAAGAGCAGATTCAAGATTTTTTTGTTTGATTTTTATGGGTTTTATAACAAAAGGAGTTTTTATTGACATTTCATTTATATTCCCTGTTTTTGATTTCATTTTTCAGTTTTTCAGAGAAATCATCAAAAGAATATTTTTCAATTTTCTTATTTCCACGAACCCTTACTGCTAAATTTCCTGCCTCTTCTTCTTTATCTCCTATAACAATTATATAAGGAACTTTCATTAATTCAGCATTTTTTACTTTTGATTGAACAGTATTAGAAGAAAAATCTTCACTAATTCTTAAATTAGGGATTTTTTGTTTTAATTTTTCTTTAATCTCTTTTGCATATTCTGTATTTCTATCTGTGAAATTCAATACTCTAACTTGTTCAGGAGCAAGCCATGTAGGTAATCTTCCTTTAGTATGCTCTAATAATACTCCAATAAATCTTTCTAAAGAGCCATAAATTGCTCTATGTAACATTATAGGTCTTTTCTTTTCATTATCTTCATCTGTATAATCTAATTCAAATCTTTCAGGCATTGCAAAATCCAGCTGAATTGTAGAACACTGCCAGGTTCTTCCCAAAGAATCTTTTAAGTGAAAATCTATTTTTGGACCATAAAAAGCCCCATCTCCTTTATTAAGTTCATAAGCCATGCCTCTTTTTTCTAAAGCATTTTTTAAAGCTTCTTCAGCCTTATCCCAAATTTCATCACTCCCAATTCTTTTTTCTGGTCTTGTTGATAATTCAACTTTAAAATCAAAATTTCCTTTTTCAAATACTTTTTCTACTAAATCAATAACTCCAAAAATTTCCTCCTCCAGCTGTTCTTCTTTACAAAAAATATGAGCGTCATCTTGTGTAAACTGTATTGCTCTAAATAATCCTCCAAGATTACCTGACATTTCTACTCTGTGAACTGTTCCAAATTCTCCTACTCTTAAAGGTAAGTCTTTATATGATTTTGGAGATTCTTTATAAACTAACATTCCTCCAGGACAGTTCATTGGTTTCACAGCATAATCTTTTTCATTATATTGTGTTAAAAACATATTTTCTTTATATTTATTCCAGTGTCCAGAGATTTTCCATAACTTATTATCTAAAACTTCTGGTGTCTTAATTTCATAATATCCTGAATTTTTATGTAATTCTCTCATAAATTCAATCAATTCTTGATATATTATAAGGCCATTATGATGCCAAAAAACCATTCCTGGTGCAACATCATTAAAACTAAATAAATTCATTTGTTTTCCTAAAATTCTATGATCGTTTTCATCTAATTTACTTGTATCTAGTTTTGCTTTAGATATCTCTCTAAGTAATTGTTTAGGGTTTATTTTCTCTTCCTCTTTTTTACCCTCTTTTGCCTCTTCTTCTCCAGAAGTCTCGTCTACTTTTAATTCTCTACTTAATTCTGATAAAGGATGTCCTTTTAGTTTCATTTCAAATTCTTTATAATAGCCAAAAGGAGCTCTCCATACTTCATAATCTTCAGAAGATAATTTTTCTTGGGCTTTTTTCAAAACTTCAGAAGCCATATCAGGTGAACTTAGATTTTCAGAAAGATGTGCATAAGGATAAAGAACTATGTTTTTTGCATTAACCTGTTTTGCAATCTTTTTAATCTCTTCAATTAATTTATCAACAGTTTTAGAAATATCTTTGTCTGTTTTTTCAACAGCAGTTAAAATAGCTAAAGCATTATTAACTTCTTTTTTCTTTTTTTCTTCTTCTGAAAGCTCTTTAATACTTTTTATTGCCTTCTTTAATGGTTTAAAATTAAAGTAATCACAATGTAAACTTAAGATTTTCATAATAGTTTATAAGAAAACCTGGTTTATAAAATTTAGTGAAATTTACCTCATTTTTTATTATTTTTCTTTTATAAATAAAAAAATCCCAAAAAATCCCCTGAAAATAGAGATTGTTCGAGGAGAAAGAGGCGAAAGATTTATAAACCCCCAAAACTCACAGGATAGGTCTAAAATGGAAATAAGCGAAGGAGATGAAAAAACACATAAAACTGGCAAAAAGAGGAGCAAGAAGTTTACTAACCAATATTTTATTAGCTGGAGCACTAATATCAAATGTGTCTTATACTCCTAAACATGAATTTCCTGAAAAATATCAAAAAATAAAAACTAATCCTAATAAAACACTTGAAAGAATTGATTGGAATTATAAACTACCTAATAAAGATTATAAAAATGAAAAAGGAAATTTCTATGCAGATTCTGATACAGTTTTATTAGCAAGACTTGTTTTTGGAGAATCAAGAGGAAGTTCCCTTAAAACAAAAATATCTAATGCTTATACTGCAGTTAACAGGGCTAATGATACTATAGACTGGAATGGAAAGGATTTAAGAGAAGCAATACTAAAACCATATCAATATTCTTGTTTTAATAAATATGATGTAAATAGAAAAAAATTAATGAATCCTGTAGAAACAGATTCTTCTTCATGGGCTGAATCAATGAAAGTTGCTTATGGTGTTTTAAAAGGAATTTATAGAGATCCTACAGATGGTGCAACACACTACCATACAAAAGATATTAGTCCTTATTGGAGTAAAAATAACAGGGATTTAGCAAGAAATGAATCTCTTAAAGATGTAGATCATCATTATTATAATCCAAGAAAAAAAGAGATTTAACTACATAATATTTATAAATAGGTAATTACTTTATTTATAAAATGAAAAAAGGAATGATATTTTTAATGATTTTAGTAATATTCTTTTCTATTTTTAGTGTGTCTGCTGAAACAAACAAACAAGATATAATAATTGAAACAAATATTAAAGAGGTGTATAATTTAGGGGATAGAATACCAATATCTCTAAAAATTAGTTCTACAGTTGATGTTACAAGTAACCTAAAACTAGAAATGGTTTGTGACGGACATAAAATGGATTTAATGAATATGAATAATTTTTATATTCCTTCAGCAGAAAGAAAAGAAATTACTTATACTCTTTCTCTTGATAATATGCAGGGATACACTGGAAGTTGTAAAATAAAAGGCATCTATGGTGATGATTATACAACAAAAGAATTTGATTTAACTGATGAATTAAAAGTTAGTGTTGAAGAAATTTCTGAAACTGTTAAACCTAAAAAAAATCTTATTATTAAAGGGGAAGTATTAAAACAAAACCCTTCTTCAGATGGTTTTGATGGCTTTTATTCAATTGATTTTAATATTGATAGTATTACTGAAAAAGAACAAGGAATGGTAGAAAATGGCTTTTTTAAGGTAAATTTCACAATTCCACATGGATTAGCAGCTGGAAAATATAATGGAAATATTTTAGTATTTGATAAAGATAAAGAAGGAGAAAAAGCAAATAAAGGAGAAACAGGGTTTGAATTTAATGTTGCACAAATACCAACAAATCTTGAAATAGTAGCAGAAAAAGAGGTTAAACCAGGTAATGAAATTGAAATAAAAACAATCTTGCATGACCAAACTGGAAAGAACATTCCTAAGAATGTCACTATAACTATAAGAGATTCTTCTGGAAAAATTATAAAAATGGAGAACAGGCAAACAAAAGAATCTCTTGAAATAGAAATTCCAAAAAATGAAAAACAAGGAGAATGGAATATAACTGCTATTTCAAAAAACATGAAAACCCAATCAAAATTAAAAATATTAAAAAACAAAGAAACTGAAGTTAGGCTAATAAATAAAACAGTTCTTATAAAAAATGTAGGAAATGTTCCTTATAATGGAACAGTGAGTGTTAAAATAAGTAATGAAACAATTGATGTTCCTACTTCTTTAGGTTTAGGGGAAAATAAAAAATATCATCTAAGTGCCCCTGAAGGAAATTATACAGTAGAAATTGTTGCTGATGGTGAAAAGAGAGTAACAAAAAATATTCAGTTAACAGGAAAAGCAATTGATGTAAAAGACCCTCTTAGTGGTAATTTAATTAGTAATCCTATTGTATGGGGTTTTGTTATTATTGTTTTAGGAATTGTTTTATATATTGTATTTAAAAAAGGATATAAAAGAAGTTTCTTTGGAAGAAAAATTAAGCATAAAGATAAAAATAAGGAAAAAGAAAAAAAGAAATCCAAGGAAGACAAAGAGAAGAAAAAACAAGATAAAGCAACAGAAGCAATGAATCAGGGAATTCTTCCTCATTATGATAATAAAGCAGCTTTATCATTATCTATTAAAGGAAATAAACAAGATGCTAATTTAATCTGTTTGAAAATAAATAATTATGATGAGATAAAAAAAGACCCTCAAACTGTTAAAGAAACTTTTCATAAAATAATAAAAACAGCAGAACATTCTAAAGCATATATTTATGAATCAAATGGAAACATATTCTTTATTTTTGCTCCTGAAATAACAAGGACCTTTAAGAATGAAAAAACAGCAATACAAACTGCAAAGAAAATAGAAGAAGATTTAAGAAAACATAATAAACACTTCAAACAAAGAATTGATTTTGGATTATCAGTTAATAGAGGAGAAATAATTGTTAAAAAAGAGAAAAAAGAAATGAAATTTATGAGTGTTGGAAAACTTACAACCTCTGCTAAAAAAATAGCATCAATGGCAAAGGGAGAGACTTTATTAACAAAAGAGATGAATGAAAAACTTGGGCCTGAAATAAAAACAGAAAAAGGAGAAGATAAAGAAAATAAAATAGAATTTTATAGAATTAAAGAAATAAAAGACAGAACACATAATCAAAAATTCTTACAAGAATTTGTTAAAAGATACAAAAAAGACGGACAAGAAAAATAAATTATTCTTTTAATTTTTCAAATATTTTTTCTAAAGAGATTTCAAACAATGCAACAGGCATTTTTGTTTTCCATTTATTAAGAATTTTTGGATGTATCTCTCCAATATAACCTGCTTTCTCTTCTTCAATATGAACCTCTGCAACACGCCCTTTAATAAAATGCCCTAATTTATTATAATTAGCTGGTTCTTTATACTCTACCTTAATATCGAGCATTCTTCCCAAATAATCAAGTATTTGTTTTATTCTTGTATAATCTCCTGGGCATATTCCTGCTGATAGTTTTTCTATTTCCTTTATTTCTCCTGAATTATCTGTTTCAAAGACTTTTCCTATTTCAAATATTTCTTGAGGGTATTCTGAATCCACATTTTTTGAAAAAACATTTAGTATATAATGTATAAGGTCTTTCCTCAAAATATTATAATCTGTTTTTGATTCTTCTACTTTTACATAATCTCTAACCTTTTTATCATTAATACCCATTTTTTCAAACTGGTCTTTAAATTTTGTTAAATGATAGTTTGATACCTCTAACATGCCTAATCCAAAACAAATCCCAGAAATTTTTGTTTTTATTTCTTCTTCAGAATCTCTTTCTCCTGTTGTAGATATACTTGGTAATTCAGGTTCAAAATTTTCATAACCATAAGAAACAGCAATATCTTCTATTATATCAACTTCATGAAGAATATCATTTCTCCATGCAGGTATTTCTACTACTCCTTCTTTATGATAGTCATGACCCATTTTCTCAAGACAATGTTTAATTTGTTTATCTGTGAGTTCAAGCCCTAATAATTTATTTGTATTTTTTATTGAAACATTCTTTTTTTCAGGGGTTAAATCAGGAGTTTTTTCTTTTCTGTTTTTGGAATCAGTTGCAATGTCCAATTCCATTTGATATATTTTTCCTCCTAGTTCTGCAAAAGTGGTTGTGATTATATTTAGGCATTTTTTTGAAATTTCAAAATCATAACCAGAACATTCAATAAAAATATCTTTAGTGTCTTTTGTTATTCTTCCTGTTGCTTGTGAATTTATTATTGGGGGCATACTCAATATCTTTCCTTTTTCTTCCCCTTTATTTTGAGGTTCAGAAGAATCTACAAAAACAGGGAATTTAGTTTTTCCTGCTAATAAATGGGAATACTCTTTTCCAACAGGATGTCTTTGTAATATTTGTAATCCAGACATTTCTTTTGTGCTTTCTAAAGGAATAAATTTTATTTTTTCAGGGTCCATTGCCTTAAAAGTTATTGGCATCTTTATTTTTTCCATTGGATAAATTCCTATTGCAACCTTTTTTCTCCTTCTTCCAATTGTAGAATGTAATTTTTCCTGTATGTCTATTATTTCTTTTATCTTATTGTCATCAAGTTTAATCCCTTTTATAACAGCGCATGCAGTGTATGGTCTTATGTTTTTCAGAGAAGAATCTATTGTTACTTTATAATTTTCTTTTGGAGCATGAACTTTATACTTTTTTAAACCTGTTTTTTTATCTAAAAATGCTAAAAATGCTCTTTTAAATCCCTGGAATGATAATAAATCAGGCCTATCAGGAAATATTTCTATTTCTATTTCTTCATCAGTAAGTGATTCAAGAGTAGTTCCAAACATTCCTATCCTGTTTTTCATTTTTTCGTCTAATTTCCCTATTTCTTTTTCAAATTTTTTTCTGTTGAATTTTACATTAGCCATTTTCTCTTATTTTGGAAAAAATTTCATCTTCCTTAATTTATTTATGTCATTTTTATACATCTCTCTTAAGTCTTTTATTCCAAAGATCTTCATAACCATTCTGTCAAACCCAGGACCCCATGCTAAAACAGGAACTGGTTTTCCTAATAATGGTTCTGTAACTTCTGGTCTAAAAATACCTGCGGCAATTAATTCAACCCACTCCCCCCTCTCTTCATCCCATACATCACCTTCAAGACTTGGTTCTGTATAAGGAAAATATGCTGGCCTAAATCTTATTTTATCAAATCCCATTTTTTTTGCAAATTGTTTCAAATATCCTAAAAGATGTTTAAAATTAGCATTTTCGTCAATAACTATTCCTTCTGTCTGGTTAAATTCAAAACCATGACTCCAGTCCAAGGTTTCATTTCTAAAACATCTTCCAACTGAAAAAAATCTTGCAGGAGTGTCTTTTTCTAAATCTATTGAAGCTAATTTTTTAGCAGACAAACATGTTGTATGTGTTCTTAATAATAATCTCTTGGCTTCCTCACTATTCCAATTATATCTCCATCCCTTACTTCCTGAAGTTCCGGTTTCATGAGCATTTTTTACATTTTCAATTATTTTTTTGTATTTTTTAATTTCATTTTTATTTAACCCTGGTTTTTCAGAAGGTAAATTTCTTGTTTTATTTATAAAAAAAGTATCCTGGATTTCCCTAACAGGGTGGTCTTGTGCAGTAAAAAGAGCATCAAAATTCCAAAAACTTGAAACAACAATAGAACCTTTCATTTCTTTAAAACCCATTTCTGTCCACACCTTTCTTGCATAATCCATTGCCTGATTAACAAAATGTTTTTTCCCTCCATAAATCTTAGGAACAGGTGAAACAACATCATATCTTCTAAACTTTTTTCCTTTCCATGCAGATTCTTTTTTAATCATGTCAGGAGTAACCTG
Organism: Candidatus Nanoarchaeia archaeon; assembly: GCA_035269225.1. GTDB lineage: Archaea > Nanobdellota > Nanobdellia > Pacearchaeales > GW2011-AR1 > DATFJM01. The sequence goes on along the minus strand of DATFJM010000045.1, from coordinate 2,576 downwards.
TTCTACAAGATTTTCTGATTTAACACCCTTATTAATAATCTCTCTTCCTAAATCAGTTATTTTTATATTAACTTCCTGTTCTTCTCTTGTCTCAATAATATTTTTCCTATTTTGTAATGATTTTAAAGCAAATTTTTGCTCAGGAGTTATTTTTTCATACTTTATTGGAAGAGATTCTAAAAGAGATTCTTCTAACATTTTTTTAGATATTTCACTCTTATTTGCATCTAAAATTATTTTTCCATTTTTAATCTCAACCATTGCCTTTTTCTTTAAAGCTCCCAAAGATGCCTTGAATTCTTCACCAGACATATTGGTTTCTTTTGCAGCATTTTTTAGAAAAACAATTCTTTTCTCATCTAATAAATTTAATAACCTTCTTTCAGGTAATCCTTTCTTTTTATATAAAGCCCCATTAACTCCCAATCCAATAATCTTGTTTTTTCTATAATCTAATTTAACAATATCCTTATTTTGAAGGTATTCTAAAGCTCTTAAAACAGAAACCTTGTCAAGATTGGTTCTTTTACATATTTCCCTAACACTTCCTGCTTCTAAATAAGGGACAATCTTTCTTTCATTCTGACTTAATTTTTCAGTTATGTTCTTAGTATCCATTTTTTCTCTAATAGACTAGTTAAACAAGATTAAAAAACTTTTTATGTTTTTTTAGATGATTATTCAAATTTTGATTTAAAATAAGGGCATCTTTTTTGATAATCACACCAATTACATAATATGGAAGGAGAAGGTGGAAAAGATTGTGATGATTCTATTTGTTTTATTTTTTCTAAGGTTTCTTTTTTAAGGTTTTCAAGTTCATGATTTTCTCTTGTTGAATCTATTCTTTTATTATATGAAAGATAGTGCCATACTAGTCTTGTTTTATAATCTCCATATATGTTTTTTATTGCTAAAGAATATAAAGCAAGTTGTCTATCCGCCTCCACCTTTTCTTTAGTTGGAAGACTATTTGCTGTTTTATAATCATGTATTTCAAATTCCTGGGTTTCAGGATTAAAAACCAATCTGTCAATATAACCAATTATTTTATAGTCTCCAAAATTATCAAGATCTATAAAAACCTTTTTTTCACACTCTAAAGTCCCGTCTTTAAATGGATAGTGTTTATTATAATAATCAACTAAAAATTTCACCCCTTTATTAAAATAATCCTCATAAGTCATCCCCTCCCTGATAATTGCAATATTTTCTGAAAAATTTTCCTTCCACTTATTTTGATAATATATAATAACCTCATCAATGGTTGGAGGATTTTTCCCTTCTTTAATTGTATTATACACCCATTCCAGAGTATCATGAACAGAACTCCCTAAATGTGCTTCAATTGTTTTTTCAATATCAGGTTTATGCTTATCAATATATTTATATTTATATCTTAAGGGACATTGTTCAAATGCCTGTATTTTTGAATGAGAATATATTTTTGCCATTTTTCTAGATATTATTAACTTTAATACAGAACAAAAATTCCCTTTAGTTTTAAAGTTTGTTGGTGTTAAAAGATACTTATTCCTAATTTCTGTTATAACATTTTTTATAAGGAATAAATTTTGTTTTTTAGAAATATTTGATACAGCCTTGTTAATAATAAGTTTTTCTCTCTATTGCTTTTCTTTTTTTATTGTTGATTTTCTTTTTTTACACTATTGAATAATCTCTGCTCAATAATCCAGTAATAGTTATTAATTCCTGATTTTTCCTATTACTCAATTATCTCACCAAAACCAATTAGCCTCCAGTGATTGTTAATATTCCTTGCTAAACCCACATTGTCTCCTTTTATTGGAACAATTGGTATTGTCAGGTTCATTTCTAAATTTCCTTGTTTGTCAATTTTTTTAACAGTTCCAACACTTATTGCAGTGTTTATACTAAGCATTAACATCTCTCCTGGTTTTATGTCTTCAACTTCTTTATCTTTTTGCATTCCTAATACCTTATTAAAAAGTTCAGAAGATATTTTTGTATTATATGTTATTTCTGGAAGATTTCCTTTTGTTGAAGCTAAACATCCTGTTAATGAATCTGTTTTTGTCAGTGTATTATCTAAAGAAGTTTCAATTGATATGCTTGCTCCTGGATATACTTCTTCCACTTGTTCATTTCCCTTATGAAGAGAAATTATTTTGGTATTAATAGTCTCAAAATACTGTTGATGTGCTTTTTCAACATCTAATCCTGGTTTTATTTCAATCTCATCTCCTACTTTTAATACTCCTTTTTTTAGTATTCCTCCTAAAACCCCTCCTTTTACATTGGTTATTTTTGTTCCTGGTTTATTAATATCAAAACTTCTTGCAATAACAAAAATTGGTTCAGAATTTTTATCTCTTTTAGGAATTTCCAGAGAACAAAGAGTTTCAAGTAATTTTTCAATATTTATTCCTTGTTGTGCAGAAATAGGAATTATTGGAGCATCTTCTGCTTTTGTGCCTTTTACAAATTCTTTTATTTCTTTGTAATTTTCCATTGCCTGTTCTTTAGAAACTAAATCTATCTTATTCTGAACAATTATTAAGTTCTTAATTCCTTTTGCTTGTAAAGCCATAAAA
>DATFJM010000044.1:0-17253 GCA_035269225.1 Candidatus Nanoarchaeia archaeon | reverse complement strand
TGTTTTTGCAGTTTTAGAAAAAACAAAAGCATTGGGAGAAGAAAAAAAACAAATTAATGCATTGGTTTCTTTTGTAATTGGCTTGATTTTTGTTTCAGCTGTTTCTCCTAAGATGGTTGTTCAAGACATGATTTTATTTTTAACTGTGGCTATTGTTATTACTTTTATTGTGTTGCTTTTATGGGGTTTTATTTCAGGAAAGGAGATGAAGGCTGGAGATAATGGCTCTATTATAGAAAACAAAAATTTGAGGGGATGGGTTGTTGCTGTGATTGTTATTGCAGTTATAGTTGCTTTATTGTCTTCATTAGGTGTTTCTGGTTCAGGAATAATTGGTTTTTTATTTGGTCCAGGAACAGGCACTTTTTGGACTAACTTTTTGTTTATAGCTGTTATTGCTGTTGCTTTATCTATTGTTTTAAGTAAGGCCAAAGGTGGAGATAGTGGTGGTTAGAGGTTTTTTTATGTTTTTTCGAAACATATTTAAATAATTATTTCATAAAAAGAATATGGTGATTAATTTTTTAGCTTCATATGGTTCTTTTGGAGGAGGAACTTTTGGAAATCTATTTGCTAGTTTGCAACAATCGGGTTTTTTTGATTATGTTTTGCCCTTTTTACTAATATTTGCGATTATTCATGCTGTTTTAATGCAAGCAAAGATTTTTGGAGGTAATAGGGCTATTGGAGCCATAATCTCTTTAGCTGTTTCATTAATGGCTTTACAATTTCAGATTGTTCCAAGATTTTTTGAACAAGTTTTTCCTCAATTAGGGATAGGATTAGTTGTTATTTTACTTGCTGTTATATTATTGGGTGTTTTTTCTAAAGATGCAGGGGCTGAAAAAGCAACTAATTGGATTATTTTTGGAGTGGCAATAATTGTTTTCTTAGTTGTTGTATTTAATAGTTTTGATTGGTTTACTTTTGGTTTTGGAGGTTCTTTTTTATATGGCATTAACTGGACACCAATAATAGTGGGAGCGGCTGTTATAGGAGTGGTTATATGGATTATTATGTCTCAAGGGAAGAATGATAATAGCAGTGGAAAAACAAAAAAATAAAAGAGATTATTTTTAGGTCTTTCTTATTTCTTTGATTTAGAAGATTTCTTTTTTGATTTAGAAGAGGATTTTTTGTTTGTTTCTTTTTCTTTATCAAGAAGAGGGTTAAGTGCTTTACTAAAAGAATCCTGCATCATTGACATTTCTTTTTTTATATTGTTCATTGTATTTCCATAGGAACCAACTTTTTCTAAAATTTTAACTTGTAATTCATCAATTAATTTCTCTATTTTCTTTAATCTCTGATTAACATCATCAAGTTTAGACTCATTTAGTTCTGCTTTTTTTGTTGTTTCATTTAATTGTTTTTCAAATTTTGCTATTTTGTCTGTAAATACTTGATCAGCTATTTCTATAACTAAATCACTATTCACGTCTCCATAATTTCCCCCATAGCCTCCCCCTTGATCATAACCACTATAATCATAATTTTCTTGATAATCATAATTTCCTTGTTCTTGAGGATAATATTGTTGTTGGTATGTTTCCTGTTGAGGCATTTGTGGTTGTTGTGAATATTGTTGCCCTGAAGAGGGTTGTGCAGGTTGAGGTTGATAATATTGTTGGTTGTCTTGTTCAGAAGGGTTTTGTTGATTTTGTTCTGGTTGAGGAGGAGAAGACATCTGTTGTCCTGATGAATTTCTTTGTTGTTGATCATAGTTGTTATTTGCCATGTTATCTTCTTCTTTTGAAACAGCTCCTTTTACTTTTGCTTGATTGATTATTTCTTGTATTCTTTTTGGAGGGATTCTTTCTTTTCTTAACTCTTCTTTTATGTCTGAGTCAGATTCTCCTTTTTGGATCATCTTTTTGACTCTATTTATTAACCCCATAATCTATTATAGTTTTTATTGCTTTTTAATTTTTCTTATTTTTTTAATTTTTCAATTTCTTCTTTTAATTCTTCTTTTCTTATAAAATTCGCAGGCTGAAACATCTTGGCTTGTTTGGATAAAATATTCAAATCTTCTCTCTTAGCAAATTTTGACATTTCCTGAGAAAGAGTTTCAATAAAATCTTTTATTCTTTCCATTTCTTCTTTTAGAGAATCAATTTCTTTTTTCATCTCAATTATTTCATTGTTATTCTTTTCTTTTGTTTCTATTAAGTTATTGCCTATTAAAACAACCCTGTCTTTAAGGACATTGTGTTTTTCTTCAACATCTCTTATTCTTGCTATGTATTCATCACCTTGAGACCATTGTTGTTCTTCAGCCATATATTATAAAATGTAAGAGTGATTTAAAATTGTTGTGATTTTTTGTTATTTGTTTTTTAATCACACAAATATTTTAAATAATTGTTATCTTGTTTTGTATATGGAATTTACTAAAGACACGGGCTTATATGGTTATGAAGTGAAAAAAGAGGGGGGAGAGAATGTATTATATATAAATTATATGGGTGCTCCATATGTCCCTAGATTGGAGGATTCTGCAGAGGTTATGTCGAGAACAATGGATAATTTAATGGAAAACCCTAATGTTTCACGTATTGTTTTTGTTCAGCAAAAGAACTATAATTATGATAATAAGGAAACAAGAATGCTATTTGAGATATCTCAATTATATGTCTATCTTATTAAACAAGAAGAAGTGCTATCCCAAAGAAGACTTGTGGCTTCAGATCAAAAAACATTTGCAGAGAGATACAATAAAATATTTTCTTTTTTAACTTTACTAAAAGAAGACCCTATTGCTGCTTATATAGATATAAAAAATATGATTATAGAAGAAAAAGTAAGAAGCGAATCTCTTTATGGGAGGCAAAAAAGTGAACAAAGAGGGTTTATTAATTTACTAGAAAAAATAGAAGAATATCTTGAAGATACAGAATTAATGAAAACAATAAGACCTTATTTAGATGATTATTCAAAGGGAGACAGGGAAATATATAATAAGGTTTTTAGGGCAGACATTATTCCTAACTTTACTTTTACAAGGCTTGTGTCTGATATTCCAAGAGAAGCTGAAATAATGGACCAATATAAAATATCTAATGAAGAGTATGATGAGTCTGTTGTTACAATTCTGAAGAAAAAAAATAGATCAAAATTAATTTACCATATTTCTCCTCCTGAAAATAACCTCAGTGAACAAGAAAATCTTTTATTAAAATTAGGGAAAAATGTCCTTATTCAACATCAACCAAAAGCAGAAGAAATGACAGATACAGAAAGAACAAGAAACACTTTTTTTAATATTGCTAAAGATTTGATAAGGGATTTAGCAGGAACAAAAGGGATGAATGTGAGTTATTCAAGCCTCAATAAGCTTGCCACAATATTAGTAAGAAACACAATTGGTTTTGGTTTGATTGAAGTTTTATTACAGGATACAAATCTTCAGGATATTTCATTAAACTCTCCTATACCTCAAGTAAATATTTATGTTAAACATAACAAATATGATGAATGTTCTACAAACATTCTTCCTAGCCAGGAGGATGCTAATTCCTGGGCTGCTAAATTTAGGATGATGTCTGGACGTCCATTAGATGAAGCAAACCCTATTTTAGATACTCAGCTTGAAATAGGTAATTTAAGAGCAAGAATTTCTATTGTGCAAAATCCATTGTCTCCTGACGGGTTGGCATATTCTATTAGGAGACACAGAGAAAATCCCTGGACTTTATCCCTATTTATAGAAAATAATATGATTAATCAATTAGGTGCAGGGCTAATGAGTTTTTTGATTGATGGTTCCAGAACATTATTGGTTGCAGGAACAAGGTCTTCTGGTAAAACCTCTTTCTTAGGAAGTCTTTTATTGGAGATTGTTCCTAAATATAGAATAATCACAGTTGAAGATACCTTAGAATTGCCTGTTGAATCTATGAGAGATTTAAGATTTAACATTTTAAGATTAAAAGTTCGTTCTGCACTTATGAAGGGTTCTAATGAGGTAGAAGCTGCAGAAGGAATAAGAAGTAGTCTAAGGCTTGGTGATAGTTGTTTAATTATTGGTGAGGTTAGGAGTGAAGAAGCTAAGGCTTTATATGAAGCAATGCGTGTGGGGGCATTAGCAAATGTTGTTGCGGGTACTATTCACGGTGCAAGCCCTTATGGTGTTTTTGATAGAGTTGTTAATGATTTGGGAGTCCCTGCTACTTCATTTAAAGCAACAGATATAATTGTTGTTTGTAATCCTGTTAAATCTGCAGATGGTATGCAATTTTGGAGAAGAGTGGTAAGTATATCTGAAATAAGAAAACATTGGAATAAAGATCCTATGTCAGAAGGGGGTTTTGTTGATTTAATGAAATATAATGTAGAAAAAGACAAGTTAGAACCAACAGAAGAGTTGATTAATGGTAATAGTGAGATCATTAAAGACATAGCAGGAAATGTAAAGGGGTGGGCAGGTAATTGGGATGCTGTTTGGGATAATATTGAATTGCGAGGGAAGATTAAGAATAAATTAGTAGAAAAAGCAAAAGAAACAGGGAGAGATGACATAATGGAATCTGAATTTAGTGTTTTAGCAAATCATGCTTTTCACAGAATTTCAAGTGAAGTAATAAAAGAACAAGGTCTTCCTTGGAGCCAGTATGTTTATCCAAAGTGGGAAAAATGGCTAGAAAAAGAGATTGAAAAGAGGTTCAAACAATAATGATTAAATATTGTTGTTTGTTAATAAAATAGAATTAAAAATAAATACACTAAGATTGAATAATTAAAAATGACTGATTTCAGAAAAAACAAAAGAGGAGACATTCCAACAACTCTTTTAGTAATTGGAGTGATTGCTATTTGTGGGCTTGCTATTTTTGTTTTTATTAATTCCTTAGGCCAAACTAAAGATTCTTTTCATTATATAGGGGAAATTGAAAAAGCAAAAATGAAAATTGAAAAAGAGTCTTTAAATAAATACCACGATGAAATAAATAAATCAAATATTAGATTAGATTTTAATGATTGGAAAGAAGAAAAGATGGTTTTTTCAATTGACTACTCTTCTCCTTAAAAAATAAAGAAACTTTTATAAATCCTTTTTTCCTTTAATAAATACTATAAAAGAGAAAATGAAATCATTAATTTCAAACAAAAGAGGTCAGGGTATGAGCACTAGCACAATTGTTCTTCTTATTTTAGGGATAATTGTTTTAGTTGTTTTAATTTTAGGTTTTACAATGGGTTGGCAAAGTATTACTCCATGGTTATCTAATTCAAATGTGGACAGTGTTTCTACTGCTTGTAGTGTTGTTTGTTCCACTGGAAAAACATATGGCTTTTGTAGTTCTCCAAGAGAATTAAGAACAGAGGAGGACACATTTGAAGATGTTACTTGTAATTATATGGCTAAAGAGATGCCTAACTTCGGAGTTGAAGAATGTCCAGGAATTTCTTGTTCACAAGTTATTGTAGATTTACAAGGTGACGAGACTCTTGAGGATAAATGTAATCAGGAACAGTATCAAGGAAAAACAATTCAAGCAATGGTAGATATGAAACTTGAAACTAAAAGTTGTTAATTTAAATTAAAAAATGCAGTATTCTTCTAACTCTGATAAGAGAAAGAAAAAAAAAGATAAGAAAAAAGATAAAAAAAAATACCCCTATAAAAAAGGAGGGAAATATCGTTCTACAGAAGAAAATTTAGGTAAAAAGAAACCTAAGAAATAGTTTTCTTAAATAAGTTTATAAATTAGGATTATTTTTTATTTTGAAAAGAGGTTAAGATGATACAAATTTTTTTAATTATTTTAGGATTAATATGGATGGTTTTTGCAGTAGTTAGTGATTTAAAAACAAGTGAAATACCTGATTGGTTAAATATTTCTCTTGTTGTTTTTGCTCTTGCAGGGAGGCTTTTTTATGGTCTTTTTATTAGTTCAGACCCGTCAGGAATAAATAATTTTTCTTGGTTTTACCAAGGATTAATTGGTGCAGGAATATTTTTTGTTTTAGGAAATCTTCTTTATCTTGGAAGGATGTTTGCAGGAGGAGATGCAAAACTAATGATGGCATTAGGAGCTATTCTTCCTTTAACTCCTTCTTTCTTTAATAACTTAAATATATTTCTTTTATTTTTTATTTTGTTCTTTTTTGCAGGAGCTGTGTATGGGATTTTTTCTCTTTTTGTTGTTGCCTTAAGAAATAGAAAGAAATTTCCTAAAAAATTCAGAGTTGTTTTTAAAAAACATAAAAATAAGGTTTTGGGAATGGGGTTTTTTTCATTGTTTTTAATGGCAATAGGTTTTTCTGAGATATCATTTTTTTATTTTGGTTTATTTGTTTTTATTACCCCCTATCTTTATCTAACAGCAATTGTTATTGAAAAATATTTTATGATTAAGAAAAAACAACCAAAAGAATTGCAAGAAGGAGATTGGCTATATAAAGAAGTTAAACTTAGTAAAAATAAAAAAATAAAAACTTCCTGGGGTGGTTTAACTAAAAAGGATATTAAAAATTTAAAAAAACAAAATAAAAAAGTATGGATAAGAAACGGGATTCCTTTTAGTCCTGTTTTCTTAATTGCTTTTATTGTTTTGATTTATTTAATTAAATCTGGTTTTTCTTTTTAGGGGATTCTTTTAGGTAACCAATAATCTTTTTCATCTATAATCTCTGGGCTTTTTTCTTTTTCATTGACTTCTTCCTCGTTTTCTCCTTGTGTTTCTTTATCTTCATCTTTTTCTGTTTTTAGTTTTTCTTCTAACTCCCCTAGTTCTTCTTTTGATGCTTGTTTTTGTTGTAGTTCCTCTTTTTTTTGGTTTTCATATAAAGGGATTATATTAAGTACCTCATGACCAAACATGTTTTTACTTTCAAACTTTATTTCTTTGGGTGAAAGTTCTTTTTTTATTTTTTCAGAAACTTCAATTGCAAGATTCTTTGCTTCTTCAGGTATATTTTCTTTAGAGGTGATATGCTCTTTAGGTATTATTAATGAATGTCCTTTTGAAAAAGGGTTGATTTCTAAGACAGCAATTGCCTTTTCATTTTCTGCTATTTTTCTTGAAGGTATATCTCCGAAAACAATTGAACAAAAAACACATTTTCCTTCTTGTTGAGGTGTTTCTTTTTTTTGAGGGGATTCTTCTTGGTCTTTTATTATTCCTTGTTTTTTTAGAAATTGTATAAAACCATCATTATCTAATGAATTTATTTTTTCAATAAATTGGTTTTTTTGTTCTTGAGAAAAATTTGTGTTCTCCTTTATCTGATTTGTTATGCTTTCTTTTAATTGGTTTATTTGTTCTTGATCTAATTTTTGCTCTTCTACCATAACCAAATCAGAAAAAACACCTTAATAAGTTTAATGGAAATGTTTTTAATTTCTCTTTTATATTATTTCACATGGCAAAAAAGAAAACCCCAAATAAGTCTACATCTAAGAAGAAAGACAACACCTTAGGAATATTGTCCCATGTTCTTGCATTACTTGTAGGTTTTTTAGGTCCTTTAATAATTTTTCTTTCAACAGAAGACAAAGAAGGGAAAAAACATGCTAAAAATGCCCTTAATTGGCAATTTAGTCTGATTATTTATTTTATTGTAGGTGTTTTATTGGCTTTTGTTTATATAGGTTTTTTTATAGTTCTTGTCTTAGGAATATTAAATGTTATTTTTTGCATTATAGCTGCTGTCAGGGCAAGCGAAGGGATTTTTTGGAAATATCCTTTGTCAATACCTTTTTTTAAGTTTAAGAAATAACTGTTATTTAGGATTTTTATAATTTTAAAATGTTTAAGAATTAATAATTTTAATCAAGTTTCCTCATATCAATAACTTCAACAGATTTTACACCTTCTAGTTTTTGCAATTCTTCTTGTAGTGGTTCAAGTTCTTGATCTTCTCCCCATTCAAAAAATGCTATAAGGGCCTTTAAACCAAAGGCTATTGGTTGTTTTTCATATTGCCTATTCCTTCCTTCTTTGGATTCAATGTGTGATTTTACTTCTTTTTCTATTGCATCCAAATCTATATCAGGAGATTCTGGCATTATTTTAAATTTTATTCCTGCTGTTCCCATATTGGTTTTTGTATTGAGGTATTTATAAATGTTTTCAATATTTTATCATAATCCTTATAAATAAGAGTATTTTTTTAATAAGACAATAAGTGTATTTTGCATCTTTTAGAAAAGATAGCATAAAAAATATAAATAGACTACAAAACCAGAATGACAAACGGGAACTATGAAAAAATACTCAAAAAAATTTCTAAATCAGCAAATTTAGAAGAAGAGGAAGTAAAAAGGAGAGTTGAAGCTAAAAGAGCCAAACTTTCTGGTTTGATTTCTGAAGAAGGAGCAGCCCAGGTTGTTGCTGCTGAATTAGGTATTAATTTTGAAAATGAACAGCTGAAAATAGATGAGTTGCTTCCTGGAATGAGAAAAGTAAATACAGTCGGAAAGATAATTAATCTTTATCCTGTGAGGAAATTTACAAACAAAAAAGGAGAGGAAGGAAAAGTTGCAAACATGTTTATTGCAGATGAAAATTCAAATGTTAAAGTTGTTTTATGGGATACAAATCACATTGAGCCTATTGAGAAAGGAGAAGTAGTAGAAGGGAGTGTTATAGAGATAAATAATGCTACAATGAGAGGCAATGAATTACATTTAGGTAGTTTTTCAGAGTTTAAAAAATCAGATAAAGAGATAAAGGAAGTTAATAAAGAAAGAATAGTTAAGGAAAAACCTATTTCAGATTTTGCTCTTTCAGATGATGTACAAACAAGAGCAGTGATTGTCCAATCATTTCCTGCAAGATTTTTTAATGTTTGTCCTGAATGTAAGAAAAAAGTTTTTCCAGATGATTCTGGAGAAGGATATAAATGTAATCAACACGGAAAAGTCACTCCAGAAAAGAGAGCGTTATTAAATATTATTTTAGATGATGGAACAGAGACAATAAGATCTGTAGTGTTTAGTGATAATTTTGATAAATTAGGTATAGATGATTTTAAAGATCAGGAAAAACTTGGCTTACAAAGAGAAAACCTTTTAGGAAAAGAATTATTTTTTTCAGGAAAAGTAAGGAATAACAAATATTTTAATAGCCCTGAATTAATAATAGATGAAGTAGAAGAGATTAATCTTGATAATTTAATAAGTGAATTAGAAGGAAAATCAAAATAATTGAAATTAAATAAAGAAGTTTTTTAGGAATTATTTAGAGATATTATTAAGAAGGGATTAATTTATAATCCTTAGTTTCTTTGAATAAGCTATGTTATTAAGAACACATATAGCAATATCTTTGTTTGGAATTTTAGTTTTTTTTAGTTTATTTCAGGAAAAAGCAATCTTTGTTTTGGCTGTTATTGTTGCAACACTTTTTCCTGATATTGATTGTGAAACATCTAAACTCGGAAGAAAAGGTATTTTTAGGCCTTTTCAGTTTTTTATAAAACACAGAGGTTTTTTTCATAGTTTTACTTTTTTGATTCTCTTGGTTATTTTGTGTTTTATTTTTTTGGAAAATTTTAGAAAAGAAATTATTTTTGGTTTTTTAATAGGCTATGGCCTACATTTGATTGCAGATAGTTTTACAAAAAAAGGGGTTAGATTTTTTTATCCTTTAACTAAAAAGAAATTTAGGTTTTTAGGAGGAATTAGGTCAGGAGGTAAAAAAGAGATAGTTGTTTTTTCTTTTTTTATAGCAATAGATATAATATTAATAGTTTTAAGGTTTTTATAGATTAAATTATCTAATAATTGCAATATAAACAAATAAAATATATAAAGGGGTTGCATTTTCTTTTTTTTATGGATTTTATTGAAAATTTTTCTTTAGGGCTCTGTAAAAAGAACCAAATAAAAGGAAAAATGTATCAATCTCCCGAGGGATTTATTGTTTCAGAAATTTCTTTAGATGGTTTTTTTGCAAATCCAGAAGAAATAATTGATTTTGATTTAAAAGGGCCTGAAAAAAAATACATAAAGTTTATCCTTATTAAGAAAAATATAGATACTCTTGAAGCCATAAGACGTCTTTCTTCTTTAGCAGGAATACCAAAAGATTGTATTGGCAGAGCAGGGCTTAAAGATACCCTTGGTATAACAGGCCAATGGGTTTCAGTTCCTTCTGAATACAAAGACAAACTGTTTAATTTTTTTCTTAAACAAAAAGATGATTTGTTTATTACAAAACCTTTTTACTCTGATAGCACTTGTTCTGTGAGAAATCTTAAGGGTAATTCTTTTAAGATATTAATTAATGCAGATGAAGAAGAAAATTCTTTAATAAAAAAATTAGATCATATTAAAAACTATCTTGAAAAAAACCCTCTCCCTAATTTTTATGGTCCTCAGAGATTTGGTAAAAACCAAAAAGGGCAGGAAGTTGGTAAGAATTTGTTAAAAGGAAATTATGAAAAAGCATTGAAAATTTTTTGCACTGAATATTCAGATTATGAGCCAGATAATATAAAAGAAATAAAAAATAAATTTAAAGAAAATTGGGGTGACTGGGAAAAATGCTATTCTCTTTCCTTAATTGATAATAGGCTTTTTCAGGAAGGATATGCTTTTGATTCCTTAAAAAAAGGCAAGGATTATTTACAAGCATTTAATTCTACAGGTTTTACTAATTTTTACATTTCTAGTTATAGCAGTTATTTATTCAATCTTGTTTTGAGAAAATTATTAGAAAAAAAATATTCCTTTCTACCAGAAAAGGTTCCCTTAATAGGGTATGGTATTTCATTGGGTAAAGACGAAATAAGTAAGTATCTTTATTTTTTGCTTGCACAAGATAATTTAGATACTAGTGATTTTTATAATAAAAAAATACCAGAACTTTCATTTAAAGGAAGATTAAAAAAATCTTCTTATTATGTTGAAAATTTCTCATATAAGATAAAAGGTAAGAAAATTATTTTGACTTTTGACTTGCCTATGGGAGTATATGCAAGTCTTTTTTTGGATTACTTTTTTCAAAATAAATTAGGAGATAAAAAAATAGAATGAAGTATTTCTTATCTGTTTATTTTGGATTTCATGATTCATGCATTACTATCTCTTCTGAAAAAGAGGTTTTACTACATCTAGAAGCAGAAAGAGTGTTTAGAAAAAAACATATTAGGATAGGAAGAGATAAAATGGTTAATTTAATTAAAATAGGACTAGATTATTTGGATTTAGATATAGAAGAAATAGAAAAACTTTATCTTTCAAAATGGAATAATCAATTTGATGAGAATAATGTTTTATTGTTTGGAAAAAAATTCAACCCAATAATGACAAATCACCATGAAAACCATATTGGTTGCGCACTTCCTTATAGATTTAATGATGCTATTATTGTTTGTGCAGATGGGGGTTCTGAGGAAGGAACAACAAAAATTTATTTAAAAAAAGGAAAAAACTTTGAATTGCTTGAAGATTTAGGAGATACAATACTAACAGGCAAATTTTATGGAACAATCACACAAATGATTATAAGTCCTTCTTTTGGAAGAGCCCATGACACCTATCCTGGAAAAACAATGGGTTTAGCAGCATATGGAGGGTATAATGAAGAGATTCACAACCTCATAAAAGAAAATGAAAAAGAAATAAATAAACTTCATTTTAATGGCTGTGAGCACCTTTTAGATATTTTCAATATTTCAAAAGACTATTCCAAACCATGGGAAGATAAAAGAAGAAAAGATCTGGCATATACAGCACAAAAGTACTGGATAGATAGTTTTTATGAAAAAATAAAAGAATATAAAGAATATTCAAAAAATCTTTTATTGGTGGGAGGTTGCACATATAATGTTTCACTCAACTCAAGACTTGCAGATTCAGGATTATTTGAGAATGTTTATGTTAGCCCTCTTTCTGGAGATTGTGGACAATCTCTTGGATCAATTATTTTTAATAACCCAGAAGTAAAATGTAATTATCCTTTTTTAGGGAGATCTTTTGGAAAAATATCAGAAAATAAAAGAGAGGATGTAATAGAGTTATTAGTGAGGGATTTATTAGATAATAAGATGGTTGCGTGGTATCAGGAAGAAGGAGAAGTCGGTCCCAGGGCTTTAGGACACAGGAGTTTTATTGGTCTGCCTAATTCAATAGAAAATAAGAAAAGATTAAGTGTAGAAATAAAGAAGAGAGAGCCATACAGACCAGTAGCACCAATAATCACAAAAGAGGCCCTAAGTGATTTTTTTAAAACAACAACACCCTCTCCTTTTATGACATTTTCTCCTGATAGCAAAGAGATTACCAAGAAATTAGCCCCTGCAATTATTCATGAAGATGGTACAAGCAGATTACAAACAATTTCAAAAGAAGATAACTATGTTTTATATAATGCAATAAAAAAGATATCTAAAAAAACAAAATCTCCAATTATAATGAATACTTCATTTAATTTAGATGGGGAGCCAATAGTAGAAACTCCTGAAAATGCACTAAAGACTTTTAAGAAGAGTAATGCAGACATACTTTATATAAATGGAAAAAGATATGAAAAAAATGAAATATAAATTTAGTATAATAATAGCAACAAAAGATAGGCTAAAAATTCTTGAGGCTTTTTTATTGAGTCTTCATAATTCTGGAGTTTTATCAAGGAAAGATACAGAAACAATTATTGTTAATAATGGCCCAAATAATAAAAAAATAAAAAAATTATGTGAATCTTATGCTGTAAGATATATTATAGAAGAGATAAAGGGAAAATCTTTTGCATTAAATAAAGGAGTAAAAAATTCAAAAGGAGATTTTTTAGTTTTTACAGATGATGATGTTATAATAAAAAACAAGAAATGGCTGGATGAATTGCATAAACCTTTTTCAAAAAAACCTCTTCTTGGTTATGTTTCTGGAGATGTTATGGCATTTAATAAAGACAATAATCTTGTTAGAAAATGGGAGAAAAAAGGAGGATTAAGCAAGGGAAAAAAGAGCAAATATTTTTCAAGAAAATTTCTATCTAAATTTAAAATAAAGCCGTGGCCTTTGACTAAAATATGTGCTGGAGCTAATTGTATCGTACCCAGGAAGGTTTTAAATGAAATAGGGGGGTTTAATACTTTTTTTGGACCTGGAGCTCCCATAGGGCATGGAGAATCTCTTTTAATTGGGTATGATATAATAAAAAAAGGTTATGAATTATATTATAATCCAAATGCAAATGTTTATCATAAACATCCAGAACAAGGTTTAGAATTAAAGAAAAAATTATATTTATATGGAACAGGAGACACAGGAATTTATGGCTATATATTTATGAAGCATTTTGATTTTAGAGCATTATATTGGGGAGTCATAGGTCACCCTTTATATACATGTAAAAAGATATTAAAAAGTATCTTTAAAAAGTATCCTCTTCCTCCTATATACCCAATTAATTCTTTAAAAGGTAGCTTGATTGGTTTTTGGAAATTTCAGATTTTGCATCTTTTTAAATACAGAAATTTTTGTTGGAAACCCTTTAAAAAAGATACTTCTTTTTATTGAGATTTAAAATATATTCATTAGTTAAACAATCTTTATAAAAGAAAAGCACATATCTTAAGTATGGCAGAAAAAGAAGAAGCAAAAAAAGTAAAAAAAGCAGTTTCCGGAAGTTCGAGTACTAAAGAAACTAAAAAAGAAAAAGAACCAGAATTAACAGATTTGCCTGGGATTGGCCCTGCAGTTGCAACAAAATTAGAGAATGCAGGTATTTTTGATTTAATGGCTTTAGCAGTTTCTAGTCCTGCAACTATTTCTGATGCTTCAGGAGTTTCTACAGCAGTTGCAAGAAAAGCAATACAAGCAGCAAGGAACCAATTAGATTTGGGTTTTCAGGATGGGATGGAATATTCAAAAAAGCGTTCAAATGTAGTAAATATTACAACAGGTAGTAAAGAAGTAGACAACATTCTTGGGGGAAAAGGGATAGAAAGCAGGTCTATAACAGAAGCTTTTGGAGCTTATGGAAGTGGAAAAACCCAAATAGGCCTGGCATTGTCTGTTAATGTTCAATTACCAAAAGAGAAAGGAGGAGCAGATGGGAAATGTGTATTTATTGATACAGAAGGAACATTTAGGCCTCCAAGAGTAAAACAAATAGCAGAGGGTATTGGAGCTAATCCAGAGAAAGTTTTAAAAAACATTTTTGTTGCAAGAGCATTTAATTCAGATCACCAGATTTTACTTTTAGAAAAAATAGCTGAAATGATTAAAAACGGAGAACCAATAAAACTTTTGATTGTTGATTCTTTAACAGCACATTTTAGAGCAGAATTTTCAGGGAGGGGACAATTAGCAGACAGACAGCAAAAACTAAACAAGTATATGCATGATTTAATGAAATTAGCAGAGACACATAATATTGCTGTTTACGCTACAAATCAGGTAATGGCTAATCCTGCTCAATTATTTGGAGACCCTACTACAGCTATTGGAGGAAATATTGTAGGACATGCTTCAACATATAGACTTTATTTAAGAAGAGGAAAACAAGGTTCAAGAGTTGCAAAATTAATAGACAGCCCTAATCTCCCAGATAACGAAGCTGTTTATTATGTAACAGATGCAGGAGTCAAGGATAAGGCTTAATTTTATATTATTTTAAAATGAATGAGAAAGAAAATAATTTCAAATATATCATAAAAAGCAAGGATTATAGAAATAGTTATTTGCAAAAAGGTAAAACAGGATGTTATTCTGGAGACATAGGAACAGCAATACATGATGAGCTACCTTCATTTATCCCTGAAAAAGGAGATACAAGTCACGATGTAATTAGGTCTGATAATCCAAGGTTTAGAGAGATACTTGAAGAAGAACTTTTCGGAAATGAACATGCTAATGGGCTTGAGAAATCAATATATAATGATGAGCAAAGATTAAAATCAAAAAAGAAAAACAGAGATTTGATTGTTGGTTATTTGAATGGGCTTAATAAAGAAAAATAATAGTCAAAGAGGAATAAAAAGCAATGTTTATTTCGGAGAAAAGAATATTAAGGATTTGATTTAATATTGATCTTCTTCATGAAAATAATTTTTAATTATGTTTTATTAAAATGGCGCTAAATTTAGTTTTGTTTCCAAATGATTTGGATGAAAAGATGAAGAAAAGAATAAGAAAAATATATAATAAAAAAAGCAATTATGAAAAGGAAGACTATCATGTTTCTGAATATTCAAAAGGGGCTCTTATGAGGAATTTTATTGATTTGAAGAGCATCTATAATATTCGTGATATGGTTTGTATTGCATATAAGAAAGATATCCAAAATGCAGGGAGAGCAGTTAAATGGATGAAATGTGGGATGAGTAAAGAAAATTTTAAATTAGTTCAATTAGAAAACAAAAAACAAGATTTTTCTAAGCTAGAGCATTTTTTGGAAGGATAATTATTCCAAGAAAAAATCCTGCATTGTTTTATATGAATGTAATTCGTAATCCTTGAACCATAAAGAAATTTCTTTTTTTGCTTCTTCTGTATTTCCTGAAGCATGTATTAGGTTTTTTAAGGGATTTCCTTTTGAATCTGCATACTGAAAACTCATATGGGCAAAATCTCCTCTTATTGTTCCAGGAGGAGAGGATTTTGGTTCTGTTCCTCCTACTATCTTTCTTACATTTTCAACAGCATTAACACCTTCAAGAACAATTGCTATAACAGGTCCCTCTGTTATATATTTTTCAAGAGACTGGTAAAATGTTTTTCCAACATGCTCAGAATAATGTTTTTGTGAAAATTCACTATCAACCCAAACTTGTTTCATACCAATTATTTTTAATCCAGCATTTTCAAATCTTTGTATTATTGTTCCTGCTAAATGCCTTTTAACTCCTTCAGGTTTAATTAATACTAAGGTTTTTTCCATATTGTAAAAATTATTAGTTGGTTTATAAGTTTTATTGTGGTTTTTCTGTCATATAAGATTATGACACACATTACTCATTTTACATATCAAGGATGATTTTAAGTTATCAAATTAAAGAATAGTAAAAAATTATTAAGGAGAGTCCTTGAGAAATATCAAGATTAATCACCCTATAAATAACATTATATGTAAATTAGAAAACTTTCTTATAAATTTCTTATCTTTATTAATAGATTCTTTTAATAAGGATTTGAAAATATTTATATATGCTTTTTTCTTTAATAAATAGGGAGATTTATTTAAAAAAGATGGTGTGTAGCAATTTTGTGAAAAATAGATTATTTAATAAGAGAAAGAAGGGGGTTTATTTATTTTTATTCTTCTTATTATTAGGAATTTCAATTATTTCTTCAGGGGTTTTATCAGATAATCTAACAGGAAATAGCATAAAGAATTTTGCTGAATATAAAGGAGGAGAACAATTTGATAAAGGAAAAGGAGAGATTTCTACTTTTGAAAAAAAGGAAATCAAGTCAACAAGTGTTGAAGGATTTGAAAATGGAAAAGAAAAAAGAGAAGATTTTGTTTCAGATAATTTTATTTTATCTTCCTATGGAACCCCTTTAGAATTAGTTGGAAAAGGAACAACCCCTAATGAACAAGAATTATTGTATAAGTTTAATTCAACAGATAAACCTTATTCTTATGTAGCAATAGAATCAGAGGGAATTAAAAAATTAGAGTTTTTTAAAAAACAAAATACTGCTCCAAAAACCAAAAATGAAAAAACAATTTCTAATGAAGAACCATTGGATTTTTCTAAAGAGGCAGAGATAAAAAATTTTACTAAATTTTGGAATTCTTCAGAATCCGATAAAATAAAAAACAAGTTAGAAAATTCTAATATAAATTCTCTTAATTCAGAAGTAATTCCTAAAGAAAATGTTTCTTTATATAAAATAAAACATAAACAAAAAAGCCAGGTTTATGTCAGGGTAAAGACCTCTTCTGATTTAAAATTTCTGGTTTTAGATCCAGCAGGTTCTTCTGCAGTTTTTGATTCTGGTTTTTCTGCACCTTATTGTTCTAATTATTTAAGTCCATGTATTGCTAATAGTTCTTTATTAATTTCAAGAGATAATATAGATGTAAATGAACCTAATTCTCCTAATACAATTGACTCTGCACCAGACGGAACTTCTGGTAGTTACCAATCAGATGAATCTGTTGAAAATATAACCATCACAAATTTGAATCATTCTTCTTTTGGAGGAGGAGACACAGTAGAAGTTTCAACATGGGTTTATTGTTGGGGAGATAGTGATGATATTAATTTTGGTTATTCTCCAAATGCTTCTTCTCCTGCTTGGCAACAAGCATATCATACTACATGTGCTGGAACAGGATTTTTTCA
>DATFJM010000043.1:0-6015 GCA_035269225.1 Candidatus Nanoarchaeia archaeon | reverse complement strand
TTCTTCTTCGTTAACTCCTTCACTAGTTATAAAGATTTCATCTTCTTTTACACCAGTGTAGTCTGCTCCAGTATACCAGTCTTCACCTTTGATAACACCATTGTCATCATCATTGATTTCTAATGGCGATATACTGCCTTCATCTCCACCAATTGTAGTGAAAGACAATTCAGCAGCACCAGAACTTACATCAACTCCAATAGATCCTTTTGAATCAGCCTTTAACTCTGGGTCAACACTGTCAAATAACATCTTGAAAGTTCCAAAAAGAGGATCTACAAGTTCCTCACCAACTTCAAGATATGATTTTTCATCTGCATCCATATCAGATGGATTCACTTGAAAAGTTATTGAATCAATTTCTCCAGCATTACCAGTTCCACTAGAAGTTGTCACATATGCCTGAACACCTTCAAGGTCTTCACCATCAACTTCAACATCTGTAAATGCATCAAAGTCATCTATTACCCATTCTTTACTTCCAGCAAACAATCTAGCTGAAACACTATCTACTTCTCCAAAAGTGTTTACACTAATAGATTTAACATAGTAGTCACCAACTTCGTCTCCTTCTTCTAGACCATATTCAGTGTTACCATTGATTTTAAGGTCTATAGTAGGATCATTGTCACTACCACCATCTTCACTACCTCCAACTACTTCAATAGTATCGTCTCCAGAGGTAGTAGAATCTTTTGCACTACTAACTTCAACTGTTTCTTTTCCTTCAAAAAAGCTTAACTCACCATCAGAAAGTGTTGTCTGAGGATTAAAAGTTAATTCTTTTTTTACTATTTCTAATGATTCACTATCTTCATATGCAGTAGCATTGATAGTGTCATCAAAACTAACAGTCAAGTTGTATGCTTCCATACTAGAATGGTCGATATTTAGAACTGGAAGTTCATCATCAGCTAAATCAGTGTTAACTGCATACTCATCATCATTTAAAGCACTAAATCTAACCTTTCCTTTGTATGTAAGTTCTTGTTCATAGTCGATTTCTTCTTCCTCTCCATAGTCAACTGAACCATCTTTTAGAGTACCTTCTGCAAGAACTGTTGGAAGTTCATCATCTCTATCTCCTAGAGAATCTGCAAATGATACATCTAAAGCAAGATCATCCATAACTAATGAATAGTCATCTCCTAGACCAGAACTTGTACTTGGTTTAGATGTTGTTTCATCAAGCTCCTCTTGCAAGTCTGTTTGTAAATTACCTGCAGAAACTTGATCTGATGATAAAGCATCACTACCATATACTATAGCTGTGTTAGCTTGTCCATCCTCTACAAAAGGTGTTGGATAAGTTGCAGCAGCTGCAGTACCTAGTGTCATACCAGTAACAAGAGCACCAGCAATTACAGCTGATATCTTCTTAAAATTAAATTTCATTTCTTAATAATTAAACCTCCTTTCACTTCTGTGAACTATTTTGCCTAGGGCAATTATCTTATTAACCATATTTTTTGGTTTTAATATTTTTTATTTACTAGAGATATTACTCTCTAGTATTACAACAAAGTCTGTTTTCATTTAAAAAGCTTACTGTTGTAAGTAGTAATATATACTACTATATCCCTGTTATTCAAGGGTTTATTTATAAAACTTTCGCTATTACTCATATATAATTACAAAACCTAAATTTTTGCCTACCAAAAGGTTTTTTAATATCCTCCCCCTATTTTATAATATATTATAATAAAAAACATATATATAAAAAATATATATTATACATATATATTTAAAAATAACCACCATATTATATTTACCGAGGATAAACCAATAAAATACAGAAAACAACAAAGAAAAAAATTCCAAATGTATCTCTCTTTTCAAAAAAGATATACTACTAATAAAAAAATAAAAAATGGCAAAAGGAAAAACAAGAGAGGTTTCAATAAAACAATCAAAAGGGAGAAGAACTTAACTAAATCACACATTATTTGTATAATAAAAGACAAATGTTCGCCATATAAGGTAAGACAAAAACAAAGAATAATCAAAGAGGATAAAAAAATCAATAAAAAACAAAAAGTTTAAAAAAAATTAAACAATTGTTTAAAATATGAAAACAATTTTAAACAAGAATAAGGGAATAATAATGGAGCTTTTTTATGAAAACAAAGAAAAATCCTTTCATTTAAGAGAAATCTCGAGAAAATTATCTTTAAATCCAAATACAGTTTTTAAAGCTCTTAATGATCTTGAAAATGATGATTATGTGTCTCATGAGAAAAAAGGAAATCAAAAAAGATATAGTATAAATAAAAATTCTATAACTTATGCAATTTTTTCATTATTTGATATAAAAAAATACAAAACCCTTCCAAAATCAAGAAAAAGAGCAATAAAATATTTCTTAGATTCTTTGGAACAAAAACCACTAATAACAATTTTATTTGGTTCTACAGCAACAGGAAATTTCAAGGAAAATTCAGATATAGACCTATTTTTAATAACTAATTCAGAAATAAAGGTAAATGAAGCAGAAAATTACTCAGAATCTCAGACAGGAATAAAAATAAATTCATTCCAATTAACATTTAGTGAATTTCAAAATCAATTAAAACTAAGAGAGGATAAAACATTTTCATCTGCAATTAAATCCGGATACCCTTTAACAAACTACATAACATATTATCAGGAGGTATTAAATGGATATTAAAGAATTAAAAACCCTGATGAGGAACAGAAAGAAAGTAAGTAATAAAACAGACAATTATATCAAGAAAAAAATAATTCACAAAAAAGAACCCGATGAAAACGAGATCAAGGGACATGTTCAAAAATCCGAACATAATCTTTCCTTTTCCAAGGAAGTTTTTGACTTAGGATATCTTGATTGGTCTGTAACAGGATGTTATTATTCTCTTTATCATATGTCATTAGCTCTTACTTCTTCAAAAGGATATGTATCAAAAAACCATGATGCAACAATGTGTTTATTAATTAAGCTTTTTTCAGGAATAAACCAGGAAGACTTAAATTTAATTAATAGCCTCTTTCTTGATTACAAAGACTTGTTATTTTATTTAGATATAAAACAAAAAAGAGAAATATCATCTTATTCCACAAACTACAGATTTGATAAAGGTTATATAAGTTCCCTCAGATCACAATCTTTAGGACTAATCAATAAAATGAGAGATATTTTAGACGAAGTAAGCTGAAAGGAGGACAAAAATAAAAAATGGCAAAAGGAAAAACAAGAGAGGTTTCAATAAAACAATCAAAAGGTAGTTTCTTTTTTGGAAAATCAGGAAAAGGGAAGTATGATTTTGATAATCTTTCATCTATGAGAAAAATTCTAAGTAATGAAAAAGCAAAAATTTTACATGTAATAAAAACTGAACAACCTTCTTCTATATATGATTTAGCAAAAAAACTCGGCAGAGGTTTTAAATCTGTTAGAGATGATTTAAAAATTTTGGAAAAATTTGGTTTTATTGAATATGTAAGAGAAAAAACCAAAAAAAGAACAAGATATAGACCAGTGGTTTCTGTTGAAACCCTTACAATTAATTTTAGAGTCTAGTAGTTCATAATTCAGATGTAGTTTATAGTATTTATTTTTTATATTATCCTGGTTTGCTCTATTTTGATTTTCTTCTCTTTTTAGAAAAGCGAGATAGCTAAAGATTCTTGTCTTTTGTCTAAATATTTTTAGAAATTTGTTTTTTGAAAGATTTACTCTTGTTAAAGTCTTGGTTTGCTCTATTTTGATTTTCTTCTCTTTTTAGAAAAGCGAGATAGCTAAAGATTCTTGTCTTTTGTCTAAATCTTTTTGAAAGATTTATGGTCCTGCCAAGAATTGAACTTGGGCCTCATCCATGTCAAGGATACGTCCTAACCACTAGACTACAGGACCTCTATCAATTTAAATAAAGAACAATCCTTTTTATTTTTTACTTATCCAAAATTTTAAATACCCTTGTTTTATATTTTAAATATGGCAAACGGAGTTAGTTCACCTGCAGGCTTTGGTGGCTTGATGAGGTATGATGAGGAATCTGAAAGTAAGTTTAATTTAAAACCCACACATGTAATAATATTTGTAGTTTTAGTAATGGGTTTTAGAGTTTTACTTCCATTTATTTTTTAGTAGTTTTAAAGAATATAAATTATTTTAAATAGAACTTCTTTTTTTTAATTATGAAAGAAAAAGAGGAGCAAAAGAGAAAAATAAGTTTTTTTTATTTAAATAGGAACAGTGCTGATTCTTATAAAGAGGAAGTAACTAATTATATAAATGAAAAAGAGCAAGATCTTAATAAAATAGCAGGATTAGATATTGTTGTTGTGGCTCATGGTTTTGGAAAAAAGAAGTCTAAGAAAACTAGCATAGGGGGTCATTTATATGTGCAAGAGATAATGAATAACCCAGAAAAGATAACTGAATTGTATAATTACATCCTTTCAAATAAAAGAAGATTTATTCCCAAGGCAGTAAAAACAAATAACAAACAAGATTATGAACTTATAGAAAATATAATAAAAAAAGAATATGGGTCTAATTCAGGACTAAAAAACTATTTTTGGGAATTTGGAAAAATAATTAAACACAATAAAAATAAAAAAAATTAAAAACCCTTTTTTATTAAAGATAATATGTTTCCAGGAATGAATCCAAAAAAAATGCAAGGAATGATGAAACAAATGGGTATTTCTCAGGAAGAAATCCCTTCTTCTAAAGTAACTATAGAAAAAACCGATGGAAGTAAAATAGTTATTGATAATCCTTCTGTAACTAAAATTAAGATGCAGGGCCAGGAAACTTTCCAGGTTGCTGGAGAAACAAGGGAAGAGTCTCCTGAATTAGGGATTTCTCAAGAAGATATTCAAACAGTTGTAGAAAAAACAGGAGTTTCAGAAGAAGACGCTAAAAAGAGTCTTGAAAAAACAGGTGATTTAGCTGAATCTATTATGGAATTATCTGAATAAAATTAATTTTGGATTTTTTGAGAATCTTTTTATTCTGAATCAAAACACTTAAATTATTTCTTTTACTTTTTAATTAATGAAATTAAAAAATATCAAATCAAAAAGAGTTGTTAAAGCATTTCTTAAGATGGGATTGAAAAAAGTAGGTCAAACAGGAAGCCATGTTATTTTGAAAGGAGAATTAAAAGAACAAAAGAAGACAATTGTTATCCCTATACATCATAAAGAAATTCCTGTTGGAACACTAACAGACATAATAAACAATCAAGCTAAAATTTCAAGGAAAGAATTTTTTAAATATTATTAAAGAAAGATTTTTGTAGTTAGTACTGGTTTTTCTTGTTTAAGAGGTTTTGCTTTTTCAGGATCATTTTTTATCAATAAATTAAGTCCTTTCTTTAGATTACTTACAGCTTCCTCTACACTTTCCCCATGGTCACTAATTCCTAACTCTTCACATCTAGCTATATATACTTTCTTTTTTCCTTGCATTTCAGGAAATACAGATACATTGCAACTTAATTTAGAACTCATTTTTCTTTAAGAGAAGTTTATTCATATTATCTATAATTTTCTAATGTTTATAAATTTTATCAATTCTTTTTTATTGAAAAAGAAAACAAAAACACTTAAAAATACTTCTAACTCAATAAAATCAGAACAAGTCAGAGTGTTAACTCCAGAATCTACTCTTAAATGAGTGAATATTGCTAATTATCAATATTGATTCTGAGGAAAGTCCGCACATCCTGAATATTTTCAGAAAAAGTCATCAGGGAAATCCTGGCTGTTGTGAAGCAGAGCTATGCAACAGAAACGACACAGCCTGTCTTAAGTAATGATTTATGCAATGAACATTGATAGATAGGATTTGATGAAACGGGCATCTTGACTGATGCAAGTAAATAACCACATTAATGGTTATATGACGCTTAGTGGAATGTTAACACTTTTCATTCCTTTTTAGTAAAGGAGAAAAGACATAATGCGGCTTACTCTGACTTGTTTGTTTTTGAGTAAACCGCCAAAGGCAAAAAATCAGATATTTTTAGCTGTCACGTATTTATTTTC
>DATFJM010000042.1:0-11546 GCA_035269225.1 Candidatus Nanoarchaeia archaeon | reverse complement strand
TTTTATTATGGAAATTTGTACAATTGGAGGATACGAAGAAGTTGGAAAGAATATGACTGCTGTTAAATCAGGTGATGATGTAATTATATTTGATATGGGAGTTCATCTTCCTTCACTAATTGAATTACAGGAAAAGGGAGAGCAAGGACCATATTCTGAAAAAAAATTAAGAAATTATGGTGCACTTCCTGATGATTTGGTTCTTGATAAATTAGGGTGGAGAAATAAAGTAAGAGCTATAATTATAGGACATGCACATCTAGATCATGTTGGTTCTGTTCCTTACTTAGCAAGAAGATATCCTCAAGCAGAAATTCTTGCCACCCCTTTTACAATGGAGGTGATGGAATCTATTGCAAAAGATGAAGGAATAAATATTAAAAATAAAAAAAAGAAAATAAAAAAAGATACTACACATCACATAAAAGGAAAAAATTCTAAATTAAAAATTGAATTTATTAATGCAACACACTCTATTCCTGAATGTGTTTTTTCTGTATGGCATACCCAAGAAGGAGGATTTTTCTATGCTTTAGACTTTAAATTTGATGAACATCCTGTTATGGGAAAACCTTCAAATTACAAAAGACTTAAAGAGCTCGGGAAAAACAACAAAATAAAAGCAATGGCCCTTGATGCTCTATATTCTGATACAAGTAGGAGAACAGCAAGTGAAAGAATTGCAAGAAATCTTGTACAAGAAGGTTTATCATATGTAAGAGACAAAAATTCTGCATTATTTGTAACAACCTTTTCCTCACATATTGCAAGACTAAAAAGTATTGTTGATTATGGAAAAAAAACAAAAAGAGAAATTGTTTTTATTGGAAGAAGTCTTCATAAATATGTTAATTGTGCAATTAAAACAGGAATATGTCCGTTTAAAAACGATATAAAATTATTAAAATACAGAAGCCAAATAAACTCTTTCCTGAAAAAAGTTGAAAAAGAAAGAGGAAAATATTTAATTGTATGTACAGGGCATCAGGGAGAATCAGGAAGCATTTTAGACAGAGTTGTTAATGGTGAAACCCCTTTTAATTTCAAATCAGGAGACCATGTGTTATTTTCTTCAAGCATAATCCCTGTTCCTGTTCACATAAATGCAAGAGCAAAACTTGATAAAAAATTAAAGTCAAATGGTGTTAGATTACAAACAGACTTACATGTATCAGGTCATGGAGGAAGAGAAGATTTAAGGGATATGATTGAATTTGTTAAACCAAAACATATTATATCAGCTCATGGATCTTTACAAAAAGAGACTCCTTTAATTACAATGGCTTCTGATGAATTAGGATACAAATTTCAAGAAACAGCACATTTATCTTCTAATGGAAAGGTGTTAAAAATATAATGGTTAATCAAGAAATTGTTGGGGGAATTGAAATTGCAGTTAATAGGGGTTATTCTGTAGATGATGCTATGATAAGTTTTTACAATGCAGGATATGATAGAAATGAGATTGAAGAAGCTGCCAGATATGTTAAAAGCAAAAAAGAAAAATTTGTAGAAGAAACAAAAGAACAAAAAGACAAACCAGAAGAAAAGAAAAAAGAGAGAAAAATAAAAACACCAAAGAAAAAAGAAAAACCAAAAACAAAACAAAATGTTTCAGAATATAAATCCCACAAAGGAAGAAATATAATAATTGCAATAATAATAACTCTTGTTGTTATTGCGGGTGGACTTTTAATTGGTTTTCTTTTATTTAGAGAGGAGATAATTAAAATAATGGAAAGTGTATTCGGAAATAAGGTTGCTAACAATATAGCAAACAATTTGTAAAATGAGAAGAAACTATGAAATTTATCATCCTTCAGAGGATTCTTATTTTCTTTCAGATATCTTAAAAAAAGAAATAAAAATAATAGAAAACTATAAAGACAAATGTTATTTTGAAGTGGGATGTGGGGGAGGAATACAACTAGAAACACTTGAGAGATTAGGAATCAATAAAAATAATATTTATTCTTGTGACATAAATCCCAAAGCAGTTGAAAAATGCAGAAAAAAGGGCTTTAATTCAATTGAATCAGACATTTTCTCCAACATAAATAAGAAAAAGAAATTTGATATAATCATTTTTAATCCTCCTTATCTTCCAGAAGACAAAAATAAAAAAGAACCAGAAGATTCAAAAAAAATAACAACAGGAGGTAAGAAGGGAGGTGAAATAATTAACTCTTTTTTAGAACAAGTTAAGGGATATTTAAATAAAAAAGGAATAATTTTTATTTTAACAAGCTCTCTGACAAAAAATATTAATTGGTCTGGTTTTAAAAAAACAAAAATTGCAGAAAAAAATCTTTTTTTTGAAAAACTATATGTATGGAAATTAATAATGTAAATAATAATCCAAATCCTTTAAGGCATTTAAAAAACTATACACATCAGAACCATAATCTAAAAATCATGAAGAAAAAGGCATTATTTATTAAGCATTAATTCTATTTTTTTAGGATCTCTTTTAATCTCTTTAACAACTGTTGCTGGTCCAATTATTGTTACTGCTCCTAAATCTCCTTTAGACAAGGTATTAATTAATCTTTCTCTTAATTTATCCCAAAATCCTTTTTTATTATTTTCAGAAACAACAGCTAATTCAATTCCCTTGAAATCTTTAACATGCCCAATCATAGCCATTGTGTCTCCAATAAGTCTGCTCTCTTCTTCTGGCCTTAATCTTCCCTGTAAAATTATGATATTATTTTTTAGACAAATATCTAAGATTTTTTTAATTCTCTCGTCACTATTTAAATCTCTTATTTCAGAATAAGGAAGAAACCTCATTGAAAATCCTTTTATCTTTCCTAGACCCTTTTTCTTTTTTTTAGGTTTTTTAGCCATTTTATTTATCTATTATTTTTTTGCTTTTTTTGAAGTTTTAAATAAACTATTATAAAAGTCTTCAAAATTCTTTCCATATTTTGCACTAATCCCTACAACAGGATAATCTGGAAATGCTGCTTCTATTTTTTTTATGTCTGCTTTTTTTAAATCTACTTTATTTGCAACAATTAGAACAGGTATTTTTCTTGCAACAAGATTTCCCAAAATAGTTATATTAACTTGATTGTAAGGGTTTTTTGTAGCATCTAAAACTACAACCACCATATCCATATCTTCAAGCCATTTGATACTCTCTACAACTCCTTGAGTTGCTTCTTTGGCTCTTTTTTTAGCATCTGACTTTTTAACCTTATATTTCATAAAATCCTCATAATCTATTTTTGTAGCAATCCCAGGAGTATCAACCATCTTAAAAGTCATTTTTTTGCCTTTATATTCTATGTCTACCTTTTCTTTAAATTGAACTTTTCTGGTTTCATGGGGAACTTTACTAACAGAACCAATCTCTTCTCCAGTAAAATCCTTACAAATTCTATTAGCAAGAGAAGTTTTACCTGCATTTGGGGGGCCATAAAAACCCAGTTTAACATCTTTTTTATTTTTAAAAAAGTTTGAGATTATCTTTCTAAAGAATTTTTTGAATTTTTTCATTACCATGTTATTAGTTATATTTTTCTTTTTATAAACGTTTTTCTATTTTTAAATTTAGTTTTTAGGTTTTTTGGGTTTACTTCCAAATAATCTTGGGAGACCTGTCCTTTTACCAGCATATTTTTTCATAATATAATTAATCTGTTCATTAGACCAGTTGGATTTTTTCAAGTTTTCTTTTATTTTTTTATTAGATATCCCCTTTTCTTTTGCTCTTGTTACATAATTTGCAAGATTATATAACTTGTTCTTATCTTTAAATAATGTGTCTTCATATTTTCTATCATACCATCTTTGTAAGAAATAATAACCCACAAAACCCAATATAGCAAGACCTAAAATTCCTGCTGAGTACCAAATCCACTTTTTATCTATTCCGCTTTTTTCTTCTGGTTCATCTGTAGTTGTGTTATTTATTCCAAAAGTTCCTAAATCAGGTGAAATAAAGTAAGGGATATTATTAAACTCAACTTCTTCTTTTGTTGAAAAAGAAATTGAATTGCTCCCGCTTAATTTTGAATAAATATAATTTTCATTTTCTACATCTGATTCTTGGATATTATTAAATGCAAGATCTCCTAATTTCTTCATAACAAAGTAATAATCTGATAAAGAGCCTTCTGGTTTTTTATTTATTGAAATTGTTAAAAAATTAAGATTATCTGAATCTTCTTCTTTTTGAATAATCACTTTTTTATAAGATATTTTATGCTCTGTATTTGAAATAATCCAACTATTAATATTTGAAACATATTTTTCTTTATTTTCCCAATTATAGCTTTCATTTGTAATATAGCTTAAAATTTCTGGTTCGATATAATCTTCTTCAGGATAATATGAAAGGTCTTCTCCTGATGAAATTACACTAATACTAGAGGGAAAATTCACACCAACTAATTTTTGTGCTAAAGAGGTTATCTCCTCGTCTGTATTATCTCCTGTATAATCATTATCAACTTCGTTTAAAGCTTTTTTATTATTTTCAAAATTTATTTGTTTTTTTATCATATCTTTTTCAAAGTCTGCAAAAGACTGTAAATCATTTTCAATCTCCTTTAAGTTGTCTTTTTTCTGAATAAGCATATTCTCAAGCATATCTCTTGGAGGGGTGGCGGTTATCCTAAAACTTTTGGAATTTTTCTTACTATGTTGGTCTGTTATATTTACTAAAATTGTATAATTCCCTGTAGCATTATATGTATGTGTAACATTATTTTTAGTTGTAATCTTTGTAGAATTATCTCCAAAATCCCATTTATAACGAACTATCTCACTTGAAGAGTCTATATTTACCTTAAAATTTGTAGGTATGGATGTTGGTACTTCTAGAGGGGTCAGAGACAAGATTTCAGGTATTTCTACTACAGTTAATTCTTTTGATAATATTTCTTCTTCAGAGTCTCCTGTTTTTAAAATAAGTTCAAAAGTAAAATTTCCTGTTTCTTCAGGAGTCAAAAAATTACCTTCATTAATATATAATTTACCATAATCAGAAGAAATACCTGAAGAAGTTGTTACTACATTATAGAATTTATCTATAACAGGGGATCCTGTACTTGTTTGTATATCTACATCAAGGTTGTTTAGTGATATTTCCTGGTTATAAACATTGGAATTAATCTTGATTGGGACTATACAGGGACTATCAGAACAATCAAGATTTCCATAAGTTTGTTTTATATAATTTTTAGTTTCATTTGCAATCTCTTTTTTATTAGAAAATTTATTTTCTATGCTTAATAAACCAACATTATTGAATTTTTTTTCAATTGCAAACAGTTTATATGCTGCAACAGAATTAAATGAATTTGGGGTGTTTGGAGAGCCACATTTTTTCTTATCACTATATCCTTTTATTAAAGCTTTACTATTCTCATTTAAGCCTGTCCCTAAAATACAAGCATAGTATGTTTCTTCTTTTTCTCCAAAAGTATGGTTTATAGGACAATCTATTTCTGAACCTGATTCAGAAGGACTAGGTAATGCACACTCATCAATTTTTGTTCCTTCTTTATCATATAAACGCATATTCAAGTTAATAGGACCAGATTCTTTTTTTACCCATGCTCCTAAATTAACTCCGGGAGATCTTGAAATATTTATTTTCTGACAATAGATTAAGGAATTGTCATTGATAATATAATCATTTAATTCTCCTTGAGAAACAGAATTATTAAAACAACCATATCTTTTTTCACAATCTTCATTTATTTTTTCTTTATTTATTACATCGATTTTCTCGTTATCAAAAAAATCTACTTCTATCTGGTTTTGACAATTTTTAGGAGCATCTGAAGTTATATCAAAACCAATTGAATAAATTTCTGAAATATTACTATTGAATTCCATTCCATAAATAGCAGATTGGTTTTTTTCCAATGTAAATGATTGTTCTGTTTGTCCACTCTCCCTTGTCCCATAAAAAGGTTCACAATCAGGAAAAGTACAGGTATAGTTTCCAAAATTCTCATTTAATGAAGAATTTTTTATTAAATTATAAAGAGTTATATTTTTTCCTTTATCATCCAGAATCAAACTATCTAAAGGGTGATTATCAAAACTGATGTTTATCCATCCTTTTATTTCTTTATTTGGACCATATTCTGTTTTTGAAAAATCAGAAGATTTGTTTTCTCCAATAGAATAATCTGAATAAACAAAGCTTAAAGAAAAAACTAATAAAAACAATCCTAACAATATAAACAACCCTAAAGACCTATTAAACTTAAACATCTCTTTTATCTTAATTTTATTTATAAGAGAATATATTTACTTATTTATAAAGATTTTTAATTTTTACAAAAAATTACTGGTATTATTCAAAAATAATTTCATAATCACCTAACTCTTTTTTAAGTAAATCAAAAATTTCTGGTTTTATTTTAACTTCTTTGGATGATTTTTTCTGTTTTTCAATTGCTTTATTAGCTTCTTCAAGATTTGTTTCCTGTACTTTATTAGTTAATTTTAGTATTTTATCTTCTTTAAATAAATAAGATGCGTCTTCGCAATTTATTAAACTTGCAATTTTCTCTTGTGTTTTACTTTCCTTATTTTTTCCTTTGTATTTAAGATTTATTTTTCCTTTTTCTAAAGAAGCTAATTCGCATCTCTGAGAATATTCTATTAGATCATTAACCAATGTCCCTCCTTTTCTTCTTGCTTGTTCAATTTTATGGGAACTTGTCTTTCCTTTTTTGAATTCGTCTCTTGCTTTAATAATATCCTTCAAAGTTCTTAAATGTTGATTTGAAAATTTGCCTTTTTTAACAAAATCTTTTTCAAAGTGCTCTAAAACAGAATTCTGAGATTTCATTCCTGTGATGGGTTTTAATAAATCCATTATATCATTATACAACTGTTCTATTGTTTTTTCCTGGGCTCTTTTTTCTATTTGACCTCTTAATTCCTTTAATCTTTTAGTATATATTTCCATATCATCAAGTAGTTTATCTACTTCTTTTCCTGAAACTTTTTTTACTTTTCCATGTTCAAACCCTTTATAATATTTTACAACAATTTCTTCTAGTATGTCTATATACTTCTTTTCAAGCATCTTTTCTTTTTCATGAAATATCTTTTTCATATCTGGAACAACTTGTTTTGGTGTTGGCGGTGGACTTCCATATAACATTAATAATGCCTGAGAAGGAGTTATAACCCCCCAATAAATATCCTGTATAACAATATCTAATAAAGCTCTTTCTGCTCTTTTCCTTGTATTATCTCCCATTGACATAAACATATCAATAGCTTCTGGAGAGGGTTTTAATTTACCCATTTTTAGAAGAGATTTCCAAGGCATAAAAGTACCTCTATCATAAATTGGAACACCATCTCTTATAAAAGTAAAGATTACGGGATGAGCGTCTTTAACAGCTTCCCAAAAATCAGTTAATAAATAAATCTGAGGTTCAAGTTTATTCTGGACTCCTGCCATTGATGCTGCTTCTGAAACATACTGATAAATAATACTTCTTAATCTTTCTTTTAATTCCACTCTTGGCATTCTTTTTACATCTGTATCATTAATTATTATAAAGACGTCAACATCAGAAGTTTTTATTGCATCTCCTCTTATCAGGCTTCCACCTAAAACATAAGAAACAATATATTTCTCAAATTTTTGTAAAACAAGAGATTTATGTATTTCAGAAACTCTTAATGCTCCAAAAATGCCTTTGTCGTATAATGGGTAAGCCATTGCAATTGCACTAAATAATTCAAATTTAGAATCTAAACAATATTCCCATATTTCTGTTACAGGTTTTACATGTAACCAAACATCATGTTCTGTTTTTTTTAATTCTTCAAGTGTTTCATTTTTTATTTTTTCTAAATTCTTTTTCTTATCTTCTGGAATCAAAACTAATAAATGAGTGTGATTTTCAGATTCTTTTGGAGCCTCTTCTTCTTCAATAAATTGAGGTATTGATTGTTGTGGAAGAATTCCTATTCCCTGTATATATTTGTATTTTTTATTTAAAAAAGTCTTAATTTTTTCTAAATCTTTTTTTATTTTTTCCATTTCTTCCTTAGATGGTTGTTTTTTTTGCTGATTTTCAGTCTTTTCCTGATTTTGAACAGAAGAATTTGCATTATTATTGCTAGAAGAATAATTTTTATTTGGTTCCATTCCAGGAATGTGATTTTTACTAGGATCCATATCTAAGGTAAATATGTTGTATTTAAAAATGCTTTGGGTATAAAAAACTAATCTAATTTCACCTTACTTGTATGTATAAAACCTATTTGGTCGTTTCCTACTTGTCTTGATTCAAGTGATTTTTTTGAAACTTTTATCTTTGTTCCTTTTTCTATCTTATCCTCAAGATATTCTAAAGAATTTCCTCCAAAACCATTCCCATATAATGAGAGAGTATATTTTTCATTATTTTTTGTTTTAATCTTTAATACATAAGGGATATTTGAATATTTAACATTCCCATAAGGGTCATCTGGAATTCTTCCCATCTCTCTGGTTACAGTTGCAGGAACATAATCTGAATTTCCTTTATTTTTGTTTTTACACCCTGAAGAATAAAAGAATAAAGAACCTATTAAAGCAAAATAACTAATATTTTTTACGAGATTGTCTTTAAATCCCATTAATTATTCTAATTTTCTTTATTTTAAAAGAATTTCTTTTTTCAAAAACATATATTAAATTAAAGTTTTCTCTGGATTTTCTTTTGAAAGGAAATTTTCCATGTTTGCCATGTTCTTCTAAATATACCTGCATCTTTATGTTTCTCTGCATTTTCTTCAACAAACTTACTTGTTATATCATCAGAAGTGTAACCAGAACCAACTTCATCTCCAAATTTTTCTCTTATTATTTTCATTTCTTTTTCTCTTTCTGATTTAGCTAGTATTGAAGCTGCAGCAACAGGAATATGATTCCTATCTGCTTTATGTTCACAAACAATTTCAAGATTTGAAAGATTTTCTATTTTCATTAAAACAGAATTTCTCCATTTTACTCTGCTTATCGAAGGACAATCTACTATTACTTTTATTTTTTTAAAACCCTTATTTATTTTGTTAATCAATTCTGCTGTTTTTTTAGCTTCTAATTCATTAAGATTTTTTCCATTTTCAAGGCTATTGTCTATATCTAGAGGTGAAGCGAGTGTTACCTCATATGCCTCTGCTTTTTCTTTTATCTTCTCAGAAAGAAATTCTCTTCTTTTATGAGTTAAATCTTTACTATCTTTTACACCCATTCTCTTAAGTTCTTTAGCAGATTTATCATCAAGCAAACAAGCTGCTAAAACCATTGGGCCTACAACAGGCCCTCTACCAGCATCATCAATACCTAAAATTAATTCCATAAATAAAAAATCTAAAACATTATTTATAAAACTTTATAACTTTGAGAGAGTTAAACAATCAAAAACTTAATTAAAACCTTTTTTTATTAAATAATAATGAAAAAACAAATTTTAGACAAAATAAAAGAACTTGAAAAAAAATATAATGTAAAAATCATTTGGGCAATAGAATCTGGTTCAAGGGCCTGGAAATTTGCTTCTAAAGATTCTGATTATGATATAAGGTGTATGCATATTAGTAATAAAGAAGATTACTTAGGTTTAGATGAAACTAAAAAACAAATAAATTATATGGAAGGAGATTTGGATATTGAAAGTTGGGATATTAAAAAATTTGCTTCTCTAATGTTAAAATCAAATCCACAAATAGCTGAATGGTTGAGAAGCCCTATTATATATAAGGACTCTGAAATAAGGAAGACACTTAAACAGATTTTTGATAAGGGTTGTTCTCTGGATTTTTTGAAAATACACTATTTAAGAATGGCTAAACAAAATTATGGGAAATACATAAAAGAAAAGAAAAAAAGCTCTTGTAAAAAATATCTTTATGTATTAAGAGGTATTGCATGTTCAAGATATATTGAAAAAAATAAAAAATTACCTCCTCTTCCTTATTCAGAGATTATTCCATATCTTCCAAAATATATACAGGATTTTTTTAATACTTGTGTGATTAAGAAAAATGAAAGTGAAGGCAAAGTTATTGAAACAAAACAAAAAATAATTAATTTTATTGAAAAGAGTTTTAAAAAAATACCTGAAAATAAAAAATTGAAAACTAAAAAAAGAGATTTTAAAGAAAAAGAAAAACTTAATAGGTATGTTGTGAAAACTATTTTAAATACTAAATAAATACTAAAGAAGTTTTAAAAAGTAAATTATTTCTATAATTTTAAGCCCAGATGGCAGAGTGGTTATTGCGCACGCTTGGAGAGCGTGGTCCTATGGACTCCCAGGTTCGAATCCTGGTCTGGGCGTTTTTTGGATTCGAAGCTTTAGGTTTATTGTGATTTTCTCTTTCAGTGTTTAGAAAAGCGTAATAGGTTGAACTTAGTGAGGCCCGAATCCTGGTCTGGGCATTTTTTGGATTCGAAGTTTTGGTTTATTTTTTCTGGAAAACTAGATTCTTTTTATTGATCTTATTCAGTGTGAGATATTTTTCTTTTCCTGTTTTCATATTTTTTACTTTAAACTTCTTTTGCTGAACTTCTTTTGCTCCAACAAAAATAACTCTTTGTATATTATAAGAATTAGCATAATTTAATGCTTTAGAAGGTTTTCCATAATAAACAGAAACCATTAATCCCTGTCTCCTTAGTTTTTGCGCAATTTGTATTGCTTTTTTATCTTCATTTAATGAAACGACAAGTGTTTTTTGTTTTTCATAACTAATATCTGCTAAAACACTTAGTCTTTCTAAACCAAAAGAAATTCCAACACACTGTTGATTATTGAAATTATAACTTCCACCTGCAATAATTGTTTCTTTTATTCCCTGGCCTTTTATTTCAAAAACAGTTCTATTGTAATAACTTAAACCTCTTACAATAGTAGGAGAAAAACTAACTTTTATCCCGTAATAACTACAATATCTTATTAATTCTAATATTTCTTTATAAGATTCAAACTGACTAAAGAATTTTTCCCCTTGTTTAATTTTATCCAAAACTTCTCCTGCTCCTAATTTTTTTAGATTTTCTTTAACCTGTGATTCAGGAAGCTTATCATATTTATCTATCTCCCTTAATGCTTGTTCAAGGTCTTGTTTTTTAACTCCTTCTGCCTCTAAAATTTCATTCATTAACTTTCTGTTATTAACTAATATTCTGCTTTTTATTCCTAATTGCGCAAGTATTTCAGCGGATAAGGCTAAAATCTCTGCATCATCTTTTATTTCTGATCCTATAATATCAACATCACATTGTGTTATTTGTCTTACTCTATTAGCAGAAACTGGCTCATCTCTAAACACAGGACCTATTTGATATCTTTTATATGGGAGTTTTTTATTTTGCATTAGCCTTTTTAACTGGAATGTAAACTCATATCTTAAAGCCAGGTTTCTTTCTCCTTTGTCTTTTAGTTTAAATACATCAGAAATTGCTTCATCTTCTTGATTTGATTCTTTTGAATTATCATCTTCTCTTCCAGTAACAAAATCCTCATACTCTATAACAGGAGTTTCTGCTGGCTGAAAACCGTAAG